>JAQVRO010000025.1 GCA_028701035.1 Minisyncoccota bacterium | reverse complement strand
TCTCATCTCCACGCCAATATGCTCCGGCAACTTTATGTAACTTAAATGCCTTTACTTCACCCGAAGACTTAATATGTGGACCTTTACACAAATCTTCAAAATCTCCAACTTTGTAATAAGTTACTTTCTGTTCTCCTTCAGATTTTAGATCTTCTAGTAATTCTAATTTGTAAACTTCACCTCTTTGTTTTTCTTTATCTATTGCCTTATCGATATCCTCTTCATATAGCTCAAAAGGTAAATCTTTAGCAATAATTTCTTTCATTTTACTCTCAATCTTTGCAAAATCAGTTTCATTGATAGCTACATCTCCAAAATCAAAGTCGTAGTAAAAACCGCTATCAATTGAAGGACCAATTGCAAGTTTAGTATCGGGCCAAATTTCCTTAACTGCAGAGGCCATTATATGAGCTGCCGAGTGTCTTAATGTTTCCATATTTTTTAAATTAATTTAAAATTATTAAATATATCTATAATCCCATCTTGATTGACATCACCGCCGATAAAACCATATCTATTTTTATCAGATAAAACCAAATCTTTCAATTCTTTTTGTGCATTTTGTAGTGTTCCTCGATATTTACATAACTCCATAAAAGACCAATCTCCAAGACTATCTCCAATTCCAAGAGATTCTTCAAAAGATAGGTTGTAGTGATTTGCTACTTTTTCAGAAGCAGATCTTTTAGAAACGCCTTTCTTAGTAATAATTACAAATAAAGTAGAGGGGAGTATTGGATGAGTAGACGCCTCGTAGTTTATTTCGTTTACCATTGGCTTGAAATGATCCAATATCTCTCCGGTGTCGTCTACTTTTTCGAAAGCTACAATAATCTTAACAATGTCTTCTGATACTAATGCCAAGTCATCTACAAAAACTGCTTCTTGTTGATGATCATACTGTGCTTTCTTAGTAATCTCAAATTTTTGTTTTTTATCAAAGAAATAGTTGTCTTTAGAGTAAAGACAAATGTATTTCTTTTTTCCAAAGCATTTTTTAGATAATTCTTTAACAATACTTGGATTAATATTCTGAATATCTAATATATTACCATTATAATCGGATATAACTGCGCCACCATCGGCTATATGCATACCCGGAAGATCTAAACTAGATAATATCTTTTTGGTGGAAAATAGTGGCTTGGCAGTACAAAGAGTAATGCCAACCCCACTTTCTTTTATCTTTTTTATTGCTAAGGCAACCTCAGAACTAGGAAAAGGAAAGTTCTCATTCAAGATTCCTCCTGTTATCACTCCATCAATATCTGAAAATATGTGTTTAATCATAATTGAGTATAATACACTATTTTATCTTATTTTACCAGTTTACAAAAAAACTATGCTCCGTAATATTCAAAATTGAAACAGGAAGAGAGATATAGTATTCTCCCCACTTTTTTTGCCCAAAAAGCAAACTTATGATATATTCAAGCTATAAAAATGAAAACATATTTAAGATCGCTAAAATACATCGGCCAAGAAAGAAAGCTAGCAACAATAATTGTGCTTGCTTGTTTTCTGTTGTCTGTTTTTACTCTAATAGAGCCATTCTTCTTTAAAGAGGTAATAGATGGTTTAATTAATTCAAAAACTGACGATCAAATATTTAAAATATTTTCTTATTGGATGATTGTTGTTTTGGCAAATATAATGTTTGCAATCGGAGTCTCTTTTCTTGCTTCTTTTATCGCTATGAAAATCTATCATAAGCTTTGGATAAAAACTTTCGATCACTTAATGGGATTATCTATTGATTTTTTCCAAGAAAATAAAGCGGGCACAATTATTAGGAATTTTGAAAGAGGCATAGATAATTTATACATGCTTCATATGAACTTCTTTAGACAAGTATTAATTAATCTCTTCATTATAATAATTCTTTTTCCAGTCATATTTTACTTAAACTTTCAAATGGCTCTGTTATTTCTGGCTAGCATACCAGTATTAATTGCTTTTACTATCTATGGAGCAAAGAAAACAATGAATCGACAAAAAGAAGCAGACAAAGAATGGTCTGAAATTTCAGGAATTGCATACGATGCAATTAGTAATATATTCTTAGTAAAAAGCTTTGTTTTAAATAATTTCTTGTCTAGAAGAATGCTTAAAAGGACTAGACCCGCATATGATTCTCAAGTTGAGGCAATAAAGTGGTGGGGCTTTATTGTAGGATTCTCTAGAAGTGTCGGATTAGCATTAAACGTTTTGGTTTTCTTTCTCGGAGGACTGCTTTTTATGAAAGGCCATCTTACGATCGGGGGTATAATTATGTTCGTTGGTTTTAGCACTATTTTAATTCACACCTTTAATGCTATGTTTGGAAATATTACAGAATATCTCTGGCAAAGAGAGAAAATCAAATTTTTGTTTAGTATAATAGACACAAAACCCACTATTATTAATGGCAAAAATGCTCTAAAAATTGATAAAATAGCAGGCGACATTGTTTTTGATGATGTTTCTTTTAAATATAAAGACGGGGATGAGGGCATTCAGGGATTATCTTTCGAAATTAAAAGAGGAGAAGTTATTGCTTTTGTAGGTCATACTGGCTCTGGAAAATCAACAACTGCTAACCTAATCTCGAGATTCTTTGACACTTCTTCTGGTAAAATACTAATTGATGGAGTAGATATTAAAGAAATAGATCTTGGCTCGTTAAGAAGAAATATTAGCATCGTTTTCCAAGAAAATACTTTCTTTAATGCTAGTTTTGAAGATAATTTAATTATCGGAGACAAAAAGTTTAGTAAAGAGCAAATCGCAGACGCTTGCAAAAAAGCTTACATCTGGGATAAGATTGAAGGTAGTAAAAATGGATTAAAGCAGATATTGGGAGATAGGGGAATTAAATTATCTGGTGGCGAAAAGCAAAGACTGAGTATTGCAAGAGCGATTTTGAAAGATGCTCCAATCCTTATCCTCGACGAAGCAACATCAGCGCTAGATGCGAAAACAGAATATCAAATACAGCTAGCTCTATCTAATGCAATTAAGGGAAAAACAACTATTATTATAGCCCATAGACTCTCAACGATCAAAAAAGCAGATCGTATCTTTGTTTTTGATAGTGGTAAAATCGTCGAAACAGGAAAATTCGAAGAATTGATAAAGAGCAAAGGTGTTTTCTATGAACTCGCTAATCACCAAATTACCCTGTAGTATGCCTTTGTCTAAAAAATATATTTATGGTAATATATTGTTATGAAAAACGACAAGATAAAAGAACTATTAACTAGGGGAGTTGAAGAAATAATTGATAAATCTAGTTTAGAGAAAAAATTGAAAAGTGGCAAACAACTTCGTGTTAAGTTTGGCACTGATCCAACAAGCCCTAATATACACTTAGGTAGATCAATACCAATATTAAAACTAAAAGACTTTCAAGATCTAGGCCACAAAATAGTTTTTATTGTTGGAGACTTTACTGGTTTAATTGGCGATACATCAGACAAAGAAAGTGAACGCCCAATGCTAACTGAGCAAACCGTTAAAGAGAACTTAAAAACATATATTAAACAAGCAGGAAAAATAATTGATATTGATAAGGCCGAAATACACTATAATAGTAAGTGGCTTGGTAAATTAAAATACATGGATATTGGCCACCAAGCAGACTCTTTTTCTTTAAATGAGTTTATCTCTCGGGAGAATATTAGCAAGAGATTAAACAACGGTAAAAGAGTTTCTCTAAGAGAGTTGTTGTACCCACTAATGCAAGGATATGACTCCGTAGAAGTAAAGGCTGATGTTGAAATCGGAGGAACTGACCAACGCTTTAATCTGTTAGCTGGTAGGGATCTACAAAGACTCTACGGTCAAGAGCCTCAAGACATTATCACCAATCCTTTAGTTGAGGGGCTAGATGGAAGGAAAATGAGCTCTAGCTTTGGAAACACAATTAACTTGTTTGATTTACCAAACGATATGTTTGGTAAGACAATGTCTCTTAGAGACGATTTAATTATGAAATACTTTAATTTATTAACTCGAATAGACCTAGAAACAATTAAAGAATATGACAATCCTCGTGATCTAAAAATGAAACTCGCTTTTGAAATTACAAAAATGTATCACTCAGAAAGAGAAGCCCAAATCGCTCAGGATTATTTTGTTAAAACTTTCTCTAAAAAAGAAATACCCAGCGATGTGCCAACATTTAAGCCTACTCAATACGACATCTTATCCATTTTAGTTGATTCAAAGCTAGTCCCGTCAAAAGCAGAGGCAAGAAGAACGATTCTACAAGGCGGAGTCAAGATTAATGGTATGGTTGTTAAAGAAATATCGTGCAATGTAGACAAGGATTCGACTATTCAAAAAGGCAAAATTAAGTTTATTAAAATAGTCTAAATTTTGACTTTCGCTATTGGTTTGTATATAATACTACTATGAATAAAAAGTTGGAATCAATTAAAGAAAAAGCTCTACAAGAAATTAACTCATCAAAAGATGAGAATTCTTTAAACGAAAATTATCGAAAAAATTTTAAAGAACTATCTTCTGTTTTTTCTCAAATGGGGGATTTAAGTTCAGAAGAAAAGAAAGCTATTGGAGTGAAAGCTAACGAAATCAAACAATTGGTTACTAGGGCTTTTGAAGAGAAAAAAGAAACATTTGTCAAAGAAAAAAAGGATAATTCTAGTTTCTTTGACATCACTATACCAGGCAAAAAAACGAAAATAGGTCACTTACACCCAATAACACAAGCGATAAACGAGGCAGAAAACATATTTAGAGGAATGGGATTTTCGTTAGTTGAAGGGCCAGAGTTAGAAGATGAGTGGCATAACTTCGATGCTCTTAACTTTCCCGCAGATCATCCGGCCAGAGAAATGCAAGATACATTTTTCGTAAAATCGAAGAATAAAAAACTATTAATGAGAACTCATACATCTCCAGTTCAAATTAGATATATGAAAACCCATAAGCCACCTTATAGAATTATTGTTCCCGGAAGAGTCTTTAGAAACGAAGCAACTGATGCAAGCCACGAAGTAAACTTTTATCAAATAGAAGGATTGATGATAGATAAAGAAATATCTGTTGCAAACTTTAAGGCAGTAATTGAAGAATTCTGTAGGGCTTTCTTTGGTCAAGATGTTAAGATAAGATTAAGGCCATCGTTCTTTCCTTTTACCGAACCTTCTTTTGAGGTAGATATGAGTTGCTCTGAGTGCAAAGGAAAAGGATGTTCGCTATGTTCTCAAACTGGATGGTTAGAAATACTGGGTGCTGGTATGGTTCACCCTAATGTTTTAGAGAACAGTGGCGTTGATTCTAAAAAATGGCAAGGCTTTGCTTTTGGTTTTGGATGGGATCGGTGGATTATGTTAAAATACAAAATCAATGATGTTCGCCTCTTCTATAACGGAGATTTAAGATTTCTAAATCAATTTTAATTATGAAATTTTCATATAACTGGATACAATCTATTGTAATAAAGAAGCTTCCAAGTCCAAAAGACTTGGCAGATATGATTACTTTAAAATTCTTTGAAGTAGAAGGAATCGAAAAGCTAAAAGACGATTGGATTATTGATATAGATGTTTTACCGAATAGAGCAGGGGACTGTTTATCGCACTCTGGCATAGCAAAAGAAATTGCCATTATGCTTAATAGCAAAATCAGAGAAGAAGAAATAAAAATAAGAGAAACATCTAAGAATGGTAAAGACTTCGTCTCGGTAAAAGTATTGGATTATGAAAAATGCCCTCGCTATACCGCTCGTGTAATGACAGATATTAGTGTCGGGGATTCACCTAAATGGATTAAAGAGAGACTAGAATCGTGTGGAGTTCAATCAATTAATAGTGTGGTTGATATTGCTAATTATGTAATGCTAGAAACTGGACAACCATTACATATTTTTGATTTGGATAAATTATCAAACAAAGAAATAATAGTAAGGAATGCTAAAAAAGGAGAGAGCATTACAACGCTAGATAATAATAAATTTAACCTAGACAATAACGTTTTGATAATCGCGGATAGCAAAGAGCCTTTGGCAATCGCCGGAATAAAGGGAGGCAAAAAAGCGGAGATAGACTCAAAAACCAAAAACATAGTGATAGAATCTGCTAATTTCGATAGAACAAACATTAGAATTACTTCAAGAAATATCAAACTAAGAACCGACGCTTCTTTGAGGTTTGAAC
>JAQVRO010000024.1 GCA_028701035.1 Minisyncoccota bacterium | reverse complement strand
ATTCAGGATAATTACCACACAATGGATAGCGAGCATCAAATATAATTGTTGCGACTCTACCATTCTTAAAAGTAGAATATCTATATTTCTTATAATCTGTGCTGGTTATCTCATCAATAGACTCCTCAACACAATACAACTGACCGTCTATAATCCTTTCTTCAATTTTATCAAAGGCATTGCTACTATTTTCGCAACCAAAACCTTCGTCTAATATTCTTAAAGCTGAAGAGTTCTGACTCTCGGTAATTTCAATATTCCATTCTCCCGAAGAAATATAATTAGTTAATTCTTCTGGATATTTAAACGAAAAATTAAACTCTTCCAGTGGATCATTCTTAGGGATTAATTGAATTCTATCTATTAACCAGCGACCTTCCAGTTTGATTAAACTAATTTCTATTGATTGCGACTCGTCTAAGTTATCACTAGTTTTATTTATAATCCTCCCCGACACATTATAGGTATTAGGGCCAGACTTATTAATCTTATCTATAATAATACCTTCTGACCAGGGACTAGAAGTTAGCCTCCCTAAAACTACCATAGGATCATTTACCCACTGATCCATTAGTCCGGGAGAGATGTAGCCCTCATAGTTTTCTTTTGTCTCAAGCGGAGTATTTGAAGAAAGCAGAGAAGCGTTTTTTAATTTAAGACCAAATTCAGAAACAACACCTTCTATTTGTTGCCGATCATTATCTTGGTTTTTGTTAATAGTAAAAACAAGTATCGTTGCAACAACCAATAGTATAATTAATATATATTTTTTCATTGTAATTATACTTTATCATACATATCTTGAAAATAAAAGACAAATCGTGTATTGTGGCTTCGGAGGGAGAAGCATGAAGAAAAAGAAGAAGATTGTGATGATTACCGTCATAATGATGACGATCCTCATAATGGTTAGCTCCTATTACTATTCTTAGTATTAATAATTGGAACGATAGGATTATTTTATTATACCAAGTAATAAGGCTCATTAATTTTAAATGAGCCATTTTTTTAGACGAAAGGGACAACTATTATCAACTAACCCTAGATCCGAGCTCTATTTCTTTATCTATATTCAACAACGATAAATCTTTGCTATCTTTTACAGCTAAAACCATTGCTTCACTATCAAAACCCATAATCTTTCTAGGTAAAAGGTTAACGACAACTACAATTTTTTTATCTATTAATTCTTCTGGAGAATAATATTCTCCTACACCTGCCAACACTTGTCTCTTTTCGGATCCTAAATCAATAACTAACTTAATGATTTTAGAAGAACCATCTACCCTGGTAGCTTCTCTTATCATAGCGACTCTCAAGTCTATTTTAGTAAAATCTTCAAAATTAATTGTTTCCATTTCTTCATTTTAATTTATTATCTTGCGTCTTTACTGTATCACAGAACAAGAAACCAAGAAAGAGCGTGGATAATGGGGTCAGGAGCGATTAATATATTTATCATTGATAATGGGGTCAGGAGCGATTAATCTATTTATCATTATCAAATACCTGCATTCGTGCGTTGGCACGATTTATGATGTGGCAATTAGAAATAAATCGCTCCTGACCCCAATTCCAATGGTGGTATTTTGACAAAATGCTCCGAACGCTGGATGAAATCCGAACTTTTTTAGCGAAAATCCCGAACAAGGACGAGATACATTTCCAATTTTCTATAATTAAAGAAACACCAAAAACAATAAAGGATTCAAAACTTCTAAATAAATGACAAAAACGAGGTCTTTACTTCGGCTCGTGCTACTCTGCTATCAAATCATTAATTATCTTCCACCTTCTTATTTGTTCTTTTGTCATGGTAATTGTTTCTTTTTCCCATATATTTATGTATTACTCGCTAATCGCTGAAAGTCACTACTAGGAGGTTTCTTAATTAACCCAGGTAGGAAATTATCATATTACCATGACACAAAATTTGACAATAATCAATTATTAACTTATACTTTAAACGAACGAGGGGTTAAGCCTGATGAGTTCTTTAAAAAAATGATTTTGAGGATTCTCGAACTCAAAATACTATACTTGCTAAAGAGCGTAAAAACTTCTGAGTAAAATTGGAGATAGATTATGTCTGAAAACTCTACAAACGAAGATTTTGAAATTCTTGAAGAAGGAACCGACTGCGGAACAAGAACTGGAAACGTCGGCAAAGACGGATGCGGTTACTAGGAGAAGATTTTCTTCTCCTTTTTTTGAGGTTGATTATCATGATGAAATGGTCAATGTTTAATTTATTCATAGATGATGATAATTTTTTAATCATAAGAAATACACTTACAACCACTACAATAAGAATAAGTAAAAAAATAAAAAGAAATGTGGACAATCTATTATCATCTACCGATTACAAAAATCCACACAACCAAAATAATCCAGCCAGTATGAATAAAATAATAAAAACACTTATAGATAAAAATATCCTTGTAGACCTCTCTTTTGACGAAAAGAAACAATACAAGGAATTATTCCTGAACCATCGTCAAGAAGATGATATTTTTGCAATCTATATCGCTACGACAACAAATTGCCAACTTAATTGCCCTTATTGCTTCGAAGGAATCCAAAAGAGAGAAGAAAATATAACAACAATAGAGGCTGACGAAATAGTGCTCTGGACTTCCAAATACTTAGAACAGAATACTTGTAATAAATTAAGAGTAATTCTTTATGGAGGAGAGCCACTTCTTAATAAAAAAATAGTTCGATATCTTCTTCCTAAATTAAAAGAGGTCGCTGATAATAAAAAAATACTCTTTGAAACTGGCATTTTAACTAACGGAGAGCTTCTGGATTATGAAACGGGAGAATTCTTGCATAGACACAATATAAACAAAATTCAGATCACTCTTGATGGTCCAAAAAGATGCCACGATTCTAGACGACATCACAAGAAAGACAAAAAGGGTACTTTTGATAAAATAATAAGTAATATTCTGTGCTTACTAGGTAATAATCTCGTTGAACAAATTGATCTTCGAATTAATTTTGACAAACAAAATATAGATTTTATTCCAGAACTTTTTGATCTCCTTTTGTATTACAGGATAGAAAAGAAAATAAATCTTTCTTTTGGTATAATAACACCCACAATCCCCACCAATATAAAAAACTACTTTCAAGAAAACACTCTGGGGCAAATACGCAATGCTGAGAAATACTTATGGCTCTGCTCTGAAGCTAAAAAAAGAGGTTTTTCAATTCCCAAAGAATTTATGGCTGGACCATGGTGCACAGCAAGAAAAATACACTCCACGGTAATACTACCAAAGGGCAACATGTTAAAATGCATTAGCTTAGTTGGGAACAACGACTTTTTCTTTGGAAATATTAAAAACTGTGACACCTTAGAAGACGATAAATTTACTAACTTTGAATATATAGACACCTGCCTAAGCAACAGTTGCTCCTTAATCCCTATCTGTGGAGGTGGTTGTAGATTTGAAGCCTACTTGTCTACGGGAAGCTTTTCAAAGCCCCATTGCCAGAGAAAAATGATAGAAACAATAAACAAGGGTCTAATAATCCTTAACTATAAATAGTCAAAAAATGACTATTTTTTTATTTTCTATGCTATATTAAAAATATGAAATACATACAAAACATACCATGGTACAAAACAGAATATTTAAATCATCCTTTTTCCAAAAAAGAGTCCACTTATTATACCTTTCATTTTTGCAAAGATTCTTTAGTGGATGATAATATTGAAAAAATCATTAAACAAAAAGGAAAACACTATTTAAAAATACTTTCTTTCTTAAAATTAGACAATAATAGAAAAATCGATTATTATATTTATCCGTCAATTAAAAATAAGAAGATGCTAATGGGTGATGATAGTCCCGGAAATGCAATTTGGGGAAAATTAGAAAACAATAAACCAGAAAAGTTTGAAATCCATGTTGTGTATAACGAGAAATGCAAGTTTATAGGAGAACATGAAGACACCCATCTATTATCACTACCTTGGGGTCTATCTATCTATTTATTCTGCGAAGGACTAGCTCAATACATGGAAGACAGCTTTATGGGCAAAGACTTACATGTCGTTACCAGAGAATTACTCGAGAACGATAAACTCTATCCGCTTAAACAGCTTTGCACAAATTGTAATTGGGAAAGCGTTGATCCAGTAATAATATATCCACAAGTAGGATCATTCTCCAAATTCATTATTACAAAATATGGTAAAGAGAAATTCAAAGAACTATACCAAAACACATCAAGGAATTTCGATACTTTAAAAAACATATCCGAAATTGAAAGAATCTATGGTGAAAAGTTACACCAACTAGAATCAGAATGGATTGATTTTATATCATAGCTTAAGACTACAATCATAGACATTTACTATAGTAAAGCCAAGGAGAAAATGAACCGATTGTAATTATATCATAAATAAATCGCTCCTGACAGTCTTGTCCAACGCAAGATGAGCATGAAATGCCCCCCGCTTTCCAATACAAAATGAGCATGAATTTCATGCTCATCTTGCGGAAAGTGTGTGAATCAGACATAATTGATGTATGACAATAAAAATGGAAGACTCACACATCGTTAGTATAGGACAATTAAGGGAGTTTGCCAAGCTTGATTTGAGTCTCAAGTTAAAACCTACTTCCAAGAAAGAAATGTATCGGTGGATTAACGAGGTATTAAATCGGTTTAGATACCTCAAACTAAAGAAGAAAGAAAAAGGATTAGTACGAGGATATATTCAAAAGATGACTAAATTATCTAATGCTCAACTATCTAGAGTCATCAAAATTATAAAGAAAAGGTGCAATATAAGGAAACTCATCGCCTCGAAATGCAATACGGCAAATATAATTGTCATTAATTAAGCGGTCATATTCCTCCTTATCCATTTTAGGTATTTTAAAAATATTCATATATTTATAATATTAATTAATCTCCATTTAATTATAACAAAGAATAATCTATTAGTCTATGTATAGTCTTATCCAGCGCAAGATGCGTATAAAAACAATATCTTAATTAGAGGCGAATGAAATAAATCACTCCTGACACCATTTTTCCAGCCTAATCCTCAAACGCCCAAATTTGCATTTTGGCTATCAATAAAAGCATAATTATTTAATTCTTTTTTTATATGTTCTTATTATTCCTTTTTGAATCTTGAGAGTTTTTTTACTTCTCGATCAAAATCAGAAATATATTTTTTGTCTATGGTTTTTTTATATATTTCATATTCTTGTTCAGCCTTGTTTTCCGCATATTCCGCACTTATATTGCCAGCACTCTTTAAAATTCCTTTTCCCAAAAGCACCAAATATTCATCAAGCTTGCCAATCCAATCTTTCATTGTCATAGCTCGTTCGCTTTTGGCTTGAATCTCTGCAAATGATAAATATGCGTCAACAATGCGGTTAAGCATTTCTAATTCCTTTTCCTCCAAATAATTTTTAGCTATATAAATATCACGCTGAATAGGATGCATGCCGGAAAAATTAGTGAGCCCCATCAATGGTTTTTTGTTATCAGCCCGTTCAGCTATTATTTCAGCCGCTGTTTTGCCGCTCACCGCAAAATGCATTTTATTTTGAACTGTTTTGAAAAATAATTCTGTTTCCTTCGCGTCTTTGCAATAATCAATGCTAGTTGCGTAAATATCCGTTACTTTTTGATACAGCATTCTTTCACTAGATCGGATATCTCTAATTCTTTCTAAAAGCTCCTCAAAATAACGAGACTTGTAGCCACCCTGCTTTAATCGAACATCGTCCATTGCGAAGCCCTTAATCATATATTCCCTTAAACGATTGTTTGCCCATTGACGAAATAATATGCCGCGATTAGAATTAACACGAAATCCCACAGCAACAATAACCTCCAATCCATACATCTTGGTCCGATATTTCTTTTTATCCGAGGCAGTTATTAAGAAATCCTTAATAACTGAATTTTGTTCAAGCTCCCCCGATTTAAATATATTTTTAAGATGCATATTGACATTAGCTATAGTTGTTTGGAATAGTTCCGCCATAAGTTTCTGCGATAGCCACACATTTTCGTGTTCAAACCTGACTTCCACCCGAGTTTTTCCGTCATCGGTTTGATAAATAATTATTTGCGATTGCTGTTTGTCTTTTTGCATATTCTTATTCTACCAAAAAACCACCTTAATTAAAAGGTGGTGTAGTGTCTGGACGGGTACAATGCTATACCCGTCTATATAAAATTCTTTCCTTGCTTCAAGAAATGGACTATGCGAAGTCCCGTGTTGTATGGTACTGGGATTCGAACCTGTTTAATTAAAAATTAATTCAAATAAAAATTATTATTTTTGGATTAAGGATAATTATTTTTGCCCAGTTGCTTCTAGTATC
>JAQVRO010000023.1 GCA_028701035.1 Minisyncoccota bacterium | reverse complement strand
GGATTGCGCTCGTACAACCGAGAATTATTAGAATCTGTCTTTGAAGTTTTGGGTCATAAAAAAGAAAATATTCAATCTAATTTTGGACATATGCTAGATGCATTTGATTATGGTGTTCCACCTCATGGTGGAATTGCATTAGGCTTTGACCGATTCATATCAATACTTCTCGACGAAGATAGTATTCGCGAAGTTATTGCTTTTCCAAAGGCAGGAAATGCTAGAGATTTAATGATGGATGCACCATCAAAAACAGATGATCAACAATTAAAAGAATTAAACTTAAAGATTATTAAAGATGAGAAATAAGAAAACTGCCATAAGAATATTTTTAATTATTTTTATCATTACTGCAATATGGACCGCTAACTATATGATAAAAACAACTAACGAATTAGCTTCTGTTGTTGAGGCTAATCCAAATAACCCATATACCGAATACTATAAATATTTTGTTCCATTAAGAGATTGGACTGTTAGCTCTCCCGATACCACCGCAAAAGGAGTTTTGGTAACATTAACCGATTTAGAGAATGATAAATTTCTCTTTGAAAAGGATCCTGGCAAGCAACTTCATATTGCAAGCATTACCAAGCTTATGACTGCACTAATTGTCTTAGAAGAATATGACTTAAATGAAGAAATTATTGTAAGTGAAGAAGCTTTTTTAAGAAATACTAATCATTTCTATCCAGGCGAAACATACAGAGTAAAAGATCTTTTATACTCCGCACTAGTAGAGTCCAGCAATGCTGCAGCTTATGCTTTGGCTGAGAAAAGAAAAATGTTTGATTATAATAAAAGCGCTACTCCATTTGTTTTAAAAATGAACCAAAAAGCTAAAGAGCTAGGTATGGAAAAAACATATTTCTCAAATCCAACCGGACTAGATTCTACTCAATCCAACTATTCTACAACTAAAGATCTTCTTACATTAACTAAATATTTAATGGATTATCCAATAATCTGGGAAATATTATCAACTAAAGAATATGATCTAAAAACATCTGATGGATCGTTTAAAAGAAAAATAACCAACACCAATGAATTACTGTTTGAAGAAGATAATATCGTAGGTGGTAAAACAGGATATACAGTCAAAGCAGGACGGTGCTTATTGTCGGTATTTAAAAAAGAAGATTATTATTTAATAACAATTATACTTGGATCTAACGATCGATTCGGGGAAACTAAAACTCTAATTGACTGGATAGACGAAGCATATAATTGGCAAACATGGATATAAACTCTATCGATATTATAAAGGTATTGTTTTTGGGCTCTTTGGGATTTTTGATTGCTTTTCTAATTACTCCTTGTTTAACTAATTTTCTATACAAAAACCAGCTATGGAAGAAAAAAGTAAGAGATGTCTCCATAGATGGAAAAGATATTCCTTTTTTTAAGAAATATCATTCAGAAAAGGAAGTCAATGTTCCTAGGATGGGTGGCATACTAATCTGGCTAACAACGCTAATCTTAGCATTTTCGCTATACTTCTTATCATCTATAACCGATATAGCATGGATTAATAAGCTTAACTTTTTAAGTAGAGAGCAAACATGGCTACCATTATTTGCTCTGGTTTTTGCGTCTATAGTTGGATTGTTTGACGACTTACTTCAAGTAGCGCCAGAACCAAAAAACAAAATTCTGAAATCTTTTTGGGATAGAACCAATAAATATATTGGGGGTGGTTTTAGTTTAAAATACCGATTGGCCCTTATGGGACTATTAGGTCTTGTGGGTGGATTTTGGTTTTACTATAAACTAGGAGTTACGATGATATATATCCCTGGAATGGGTGATGTATTTATTGGATTTCTATATATCCCATTGTTTATCCTTGTTATGGTCGCTACATATAGCGGGGGAGTAATAGATGGCATAGATGGTCTTGCTGGAGGCACCTTTGCTTCAATATTTGGAGCTTATACAGTAATTGCTCTAGTGCAACAACAATTTGACCTAGCCGCTTTCTCAGCTATTATAATGGGTACTATCTTGGCTTTTTTATGGTATAACATCCCACCAGCTCGATTCTATATGGGAGAAACGGGAATTATAGGATTATGCGCAGCATTAACCATCGTTGCATTTCTAACTAATGCTGTAGCGGTTTTGCCCATCATTGCATTCCTATTAGTCCTTTCTTCTGGCTCAGTTATTATCCAGTTGTTTTCAAAAAAATATTTTAAGAAAAAAGTATTTTTAGCCGCCCCCATACACCATCATTTTGAAGCGAAGGAATGGCCCCAATACAAGATAACTATGAGATTTTGGATAGTTGGAGTCGTAGTCGCTATTATTGGCGTAGTATTAACATTAATAAAATAATGAACGAATCAATCTTGCTAGCTAAAATATTAGGCATAATCTTAACAATCATACCAGCACTATACTGGTTTGATAAGTCAGAATTTATTAAAAATATAAATCCTGATAAGATAAAAGAGCATACATTTCCACTCGGAATATTTTGTATAATTATTGGTGCTGTAATGGTTGCTATGCACAATATCTGGACCCTTGATTGGACATTAATCATTACAATCTTTGCTTGGTCATCAATGCTTAAGGGAATAATATATATTACTAAACCAAGAATAGCTCTGTTTGTTTTATCTAAGACAATAAATAGTAGAATACCTATAATTTTAATATTCCTTATTGGTCTTTTCTTATTAAGGAAAGGTTTAATTTCTTAAAAAATGAAAATAGAAGAATTAAAAGATAAAAAGATATTAATCTTAGGTTTTGGTCGGGAGGGCCAAGATACTTTTAATTTTTTAAAAAACCGTTGCAAAGATATCGTAATTGCAGATAAGAATGACGGAAAAGATTATTTAAAAAAAATACAAGGACGAGACATAATTATCAAATCTCCGGGAGTATCACAGAATTTAATAAAACCATTGATAAACAAAAATCAAGTTGTTACATCCCAAACAGATATATTTCTAAATAATTGTAATGGTATTGTTATAGGAATTACTGGCACTAAGGGCAAAAGCACTACCGCCTCATTAATTTCAGAGATATTATCGCACAAAAAAATAAAGAATTCCTTGATAGGTAATATTGGAAAGCCAGCTCTAGAGTATATTAAAAAAGATAAAAATCATATATATGTTTATGAAATGTCTAGCTTTCAATTACAAAACACAACTAAAAGCCCTCATATAGCAGTGATACTTAACCTTTATCGAGATCATTTAGATCAACACAAAGATATTAGAGAATATCACAATTCTAAAGCCAATATTACAAAATTTCAAACATCTAAAGATATCTTAATATTTAACAACGAAGATAAAAATATTACTAGGATTGTTAAAAAGTCAAAAGCAAAAACAATACCGTTTAATCCAAACAGACAAAGTCTTAAAATACCTGATAATATAAATGTTTATCATGACCTAGTATTAAAATTATCAAGATTATTTGATATAAAAAAAGAAGAAGTGGAGTCTGTCGCTAGCAAATTTAAAACACTACCATATCGAATGGAATATGTTGGTAAATACAAAGGAATAACATTTTATGATAACTCGGCTGCCACAATCCCCGAGGCAACAATTTTATCAATTGATAAAGCAGGAAGGTCCCTCAAGACACTAATTGTTGGTGGATTAGACAAAGGCTTTGATTTAAAAAAATTATCTAAGAAGATATCTCTAAGTAATATTAATAACTTGATATTATTCCCAAACACTGGAGAAAAAATAGCCAAACTTGTTAAAAATAAAAAAACATATCATGCTAAAGATATGAAAGAGGCGGTTGCAATAGCGTTTAGAGAGACGCCCAAAGATTCAATCTGTCTTTTAGCCCCAGGAGCATCCAGTTTAAACATGTTTAAAGATTATAAAGAAAGAGGGGATTTGTTTAAAAAATATGCAAAACAACCACACTAAAACAATAATTACACTAGTCGGTAGCATTATACTAATTGGCATTATAATACTGGCAAGCGTTTCTACTATATATTCTCAACAAAAATTGGGAACCCCTTACTATTTCCTTACCCGACAAATCATATACTTCCTTATTGGAATATTTGGAGCATATATTATATACAAGATAGACTTAGAAAAGATCAAGAAATATTCCTTGTTTTTGGTTTTAGCTAATACAGCACTAATAGCTGCTGTATTCTTGCCCGGTATAGGGTGGGGTTCTGGTGGCGCTAAACGTTGGATAATACTAGGACCACTACAATTACAACCAGCTGAATTATTAAAGTTTACATTTATTATTTTTGCAGCAACCTGGATAGCTAAAGCGGTAGAATCTTTAAGCAAAAACAAAAAATTTGCTCTTGATAATTTTCGCCATCTTGGAATTTGCTGTGGTGTCTTTTTAGTAATAGCGATAATACTCAAAATACAGCCTGACATTAGTAGTCTTGCAGTTTTACTATCAATATTCTTTATCATGCTTTTTGTATCGGGGCTACCATTAAAGTATTTTACAGGCCTAATAACACTTGGATTGGCAGGATTAGTTTTAATAATACTAACGGTTCCCCATACACTAAAAAGAGTTCAAACTTTTTTTAATCCTACTGAAGATCCTTTGGGGGCAGGATATCAATTACGCCAAGCAGCGATAGCTATTGGATCGGGTGGTCTTTTTGGATTGGGTTTGGGTATGAGTAAACAAAAAATGGGATTCTTGCCAGAAACACTATCAGACACAATATTTGCTACCTTTGCTGAAGAAACTGGATTTATTGGTTGTATTATACTAGTATCACTGTTTCTCGCTCTCGCCTGGACTGGTTTCAGTATTGCTAAATCATCAAAAGATAAGTTTTCTTCTTTAGCGGCAACAGGAATTGTAAGCTGGATATCAATACAAGCATTTGTTAATATCAGCGCTATGCTAGGAATAGTACCATTAGCGGGAATTGCATTACCATTTATTAGTTATGGAGGTTCACACTTAATGGCCGAATTATTTGCAATAGGATTATTACTTAATATCACCAAAAAATCATGAAAATATTATTCGCAGGTGGGGGAACGGGTGGACACATATTTCCAATTGTTGCTATTGCCCGAGAAATAAAAAGAATAAACCCACAAGCAAAACTATACTTCGTAGGTCCAGTTAATAATACATACTACGACATGCTCCAAAAAGAGGAGATTGTTATTAAAAAAATATATAGTGGAAAAATTAGAAGATACAACGACCTTAGGGCAATTATCGAAAACATAATTGATATAACAATTAAGATACCTTTAGGAATAATACAATCATTCCTATACATGTTTTTTTTATGCCCCGATGTCATATTTAGCAAAGGTGGATATGGGTCTGTCCCAACAACAATATCAGGAAAAGCACTTAACATACCAATATTCTTACACGAATCAGATATTGCCCCCGGAGAAGCAAACAAGTTTATCTCTAAATTTGCTTTAGAAATATTTACATCGTTTCCCAATACAGAGTTCTTCACTAAGGAGAAAATGATATTAGTTGGCAACCCAATTAGAATAAACGATAACATTAATTTAACAAACGAAGAAATTAAAAAAGAATTAAATATTAAAACAAACAAACCAATAATTTTTGTTATGGGTGGATCTCAAGGAAGCGAAAGAGTGAATGATTTTGTTTTACAAATATTGCCACAACTGCTAAAATCATTTGAGATAATACATCAGTGCGGATTTAATAGCTACAAAAACATATCCGTAGAGGCGGAATTCCTAATACCCGACGAGTTAGAAGAGTCGTACCATTTAATACCATTCTTAAACGAAAGGGAATTAAACAACGCGATCAATGCATCAAATATCATTATTAGTCGAGCAGGAGCAGGTAGTATTTTTGAAATAGCCAATGCTGGCAAAGCAAGCATACTAATACCTTTGCCCGAATCTGCCCAAAACCACCAAACAAAAAACGCTTATGCCTATGCTGATTTTGGAGCTAGTTTGGTTATCACTGAAGAAAACCTAACACCGAATTTCTTTCTTCATCGAATACTAGGTATTATTAAAAGCGAAGCAATGCAAAAGAATATGGAAGACAAGGCAAAAAGATTTTCTAAACCAAAATCAGCTAAAATAATAGCATCTTACATCTACGAATTTCTAAATCAATAAAAATATGGAAAAAAATATAAAAACTAGGTACGCACCATCTCCAACAGGAACACTCCATGTGGGCAACGCTCGCTCAGCTCTCTTTAGCTATATCTTTGCTAAAAAAAATAATGGATCTTTTGTTTTGAGGATAGAAGATACCGATAAGGAAAGATCTAAGAAAGAATATGAGGATAGCATATTAGAAGACTTAAAATGGCTTGGTATTAATTGGGACGAAGGGCCATATCGACAAAGCGAAAGAGAGGAAATATATCAAAAATATATCGAGAAAATGCTATCAGAAGATAAGG
>JAQVRO010000006.1 GCA_028701035.1 Minisyncoccota bacterium | reverse complement strand
AGTGTTGTTATTAAATACTTTTGATCAATTTTAACATTGCTATACGACTGCTTGTGTTTAATAATCCCCATAGATCCTCTAATAATACCTCCAACAAAACCAAGTATAAAAAATGTCATAGTTTTTTGTTAGTTAATAATTCTTTGTATAAATTTTCGTATTCTTTGACCACCTTCTTTATATCAAACATTTTCGATCTTTCAAAACATAGTTTTGATACTCTTTCATATTCTAAATTGTTTGATAATAGCTTTTGAATAATTTTAGCTAATTCTTTATCATCTCCTTTTTTAAATAACAATCCTGCCTCGTCCACCACATCTCTCAATCCAGGGACATCGCTTGCAATAACTGGTTTATTTGTTGCCATTCCTTCTACAGCAACCAAACCAAAACCTTCCCAGTTAGAAGAAAGAACTATTATGTCTGATGTTTTAAATATCCTTTCAATATCATTTCTAAAGCCCAAGAAATGAACTCTATCTGAAACTCCCAATTCTTTAGCCAAATCTTTGTTTTTCTGCATTAACTCGCCCTCTCCAATTAATAATAAGTGGATATTATTGGGTAAGCTCTTAATAGCCCTAATAATAGTTAACTGATCTTTTGCTGGTGAAAATCGGCCAACCATACATACCAATCTATCGCTTTCTTTTAAGCTATCCATTATTTGATTTTTACAATATGGCTCAGCACTAATAAATCTTTCCAAATTAATTCCGTTTTCAATAATCAAAACTTTATTCTTAATATTTAACCAATTTACAATATTTTCTTTTATCTCCTCGCTTATTAAAATAATTTTATCAAAGCTTGAATAAATAAATTTCTCGATAAATTTAAACAAAAAATTATCCATTCTCCTATTTCTAGTACTATGTTCTGTAAAAACAAATTTGGGCTTATTATTAAAAATAATTTTAGATGCTAAGGAAGTCCAGTATAGCGATGGGAAAAGATGAACATGAACAATATCATAACCTCCATTAACAATATACTGTCTGATATAAAAAATATTTAATGGATTTCTTAAGCTTCTAATGGGAACAACATTTATCTTTATATTATTCTCAATTAAACTTTTATCAAAAACATTTCCTTTATCTGAAAGAAGTAACAATTCAACATTAACATTGTCTTTATTGAACAATGGAAGCGATTCTTCGAGTAATTTTTCTGCTCCACCTGAGCCGAGATTATTTATTATATGTAGAATTTTCATTTTATTTCCCATATTTCATGCGAGAATAATATGCCGTAAAATATCTCAAAAAGCTAAAATTAAAATAACCATATATAATTAATTTTAGATAATAATGGATGATTGCTCTATAATAACAAGGATAATCGTTTTTATATTTTTTAATTAAATTTAAATTTTTTTTAATTTGAACTAAACGGTTCTTCCCACTAATACTATTACTATCTGACAAGTATAAAACACAATAATCTGGAATATTGTAAAGTTTACCAAGACTACCTAACTTTAACCATAAATCATAATCCTCTACATGTCTATCGGTTTCACTCTCACTATAGCCACCAACTCGTAAAACAGCATCCCTTCTTATTAAAACACTTGGATGTATAAAGCAACACTTAAATAAAATTGTTTTTTTTATATCTTCACTAGATTTGGGGTGTAAATATCTAAATAATTCTTCACCATTATCATTTTGAACAATTATTCCAGTCCCAACTAGAACATAATCTTGATTTGATTCAAGAAAATCTACTTGTTTTTTTAACTTATCCTGATCAATCCATTGATCATCATCATCAATCCTAGCGATGTATTTTCCTTTTGATTCTCTTATTCCTTTATTTAATGTTTTCTGTATTCCTAAATTCTTTTCATTTTTTAAATAAACAATCCTTTCATCTTGAATTGACCCAATAAATTCTTTTGTATTGTCTGTCGAACCATCGTCAACAATGATTAATTCAAAATCTTTGTATGTTTGATTTAAAACACTTTCTATCGCTTTTGGCAATAAATTTACCCGATTATATGTAGGGAGAATAACACTAACAATAATTTTATTCATAATAAAATACTTATATTATACTGTTGAAATAATCATACAAATCTTTTGGTGAAGCTTTTTCTGGAATGTATAATTTTTCGCAATCCTTATTTCTTATTGCGGACTTAATGGTATTAAATGATTTATCAAAGTAATCATTAATATCTAACAATTCCGATGATCCAATTACAAAAAAATCTCTAATGTAGTCAACAAACTCATGATGAATTATGGAAAACATTCTATTTGATAAAGACTTTTCATCAATTTTTTCTAATTTAAACTCTTCACCAGAATACCTTTCTAAAAAGATTATTTTATCAATCTCTCCAGACAATTCAACGCAATCATCACCTAAAATCTTCTGAATAGGAACGGCCGCTAAAAAATCTTCTGTTTTGGGAATATTGAAAACTACATTATTATATAATTTTAATTTCATCAATTCTTTTTTAATAAAATCGAAGAATGGCGCATTTTTAATAAGAAATTTTAATATTTTCCTAAAATCTAATAAATTATTCTTTCCTAATTCTAATTCTTCAAAAATCTCAGGATAGACATTTCTGTGATAATCTTTTAAAATAAATGGCCTAGGAAAAGCAAAACATTTACCAGTTTTCTCCAAAAGGATAAGATCGTCGCCCAACAACTTATAGCCGTTTTCTTTAACCATCGATCCAACTATGGCGGTTTTACCAACACCACCGGCACCAGGCATTAAAATAATACCACCATTCGGTTTTTTTATTGCAGCCGCATGAACAAATGAGATATCTTCATTTAATAACATTTGGATAAAAATATTAATAAGAATTGGTTTATCTGTGAATATATCAAACCCGTTATTCTTCTTAACAACTGCAAAGCTTTTTTTATCTTCTATTAAAAAACTCCCAGAATCAAAACTAAAATCGTGGAATTTAGCTAGTTCTTTTTTTGATTGAATTAATTCTTTGTAAGGATAAATATTAATATTGCTTTTTAGATTGCAATCATGGTCTACTTTAAAAAACCTAATTTGAAATTCGATTTGATTCAAAACCCATGGCTTTGTTTCCTGATCTACAGAAACATTTATTAAATTATGTATATTATAATTAGTATTCATTTTTTATTTTTAATATTTTCTTCTACCAACAACGACGAAACCAGTTATTCTTAAATCTTCCTCACTGTATTTTAAAAATTTATTTATGATCCCGCTAGGAATTTCAAAGTCATTTCTTGTTACACGATAAGGAAAAATAAAATCAAAATTATTGTATTTTAAAAATACCTTAGACCAGTCTGAAAATCTTAATCTATTACCTCTTTTATTAGATAACAAGCCGCTCCATTCATTTTTTGTTAAAAAATTGATAGGTTTATTTTTGGGATCTTGGTGATCTTCTAAATCTATAAAATGCAAAACAAAACCACCCTTACTAACAGCAAATAAAGATGCATCAACTAAATCAATAATTTCTTTTTCCAAGACATGCTCCAAGACAGTATAGGAGAAAACTATGTCAAATTTTTCTTTGTTATCTCTACAGAATTGAATGGTATTAACAGGCGCAATATATTGAATACCTAATTCTTCTAATCTATTGAATTGATATTTCGTTTCTTCTATTTTTTTCATGAATTCCAAGTATTCATCGTGCTGAATATGTCGACTTAATAACTTTTTAGAGATAATAGAATTCTCAAAAGATACCTTCATAGCCTTTGAAGATAATTGCATATATTTATCTATGCTTATAACTTTTTTCGCTCCTAATAACTTAAAAACGGTAGGATGAACAAAAAATTTTCCGGATCCAATCTCTAAAACATTCTTATTTTTAATAGTAAAATCTTTGAAATTATTTTCTGCATAACTTAACATCCATAATAAAACTGCGGACATGACATCAAAAGATCTGTGCTGTTTAGCAGCAATTAAATCAAAATAATTTTTAATTATTAATTGAATTATTATGTTATAAATTTTAACTATAATATTTTTCATAATTTATATGATAACTAAGATGATATTTTTCTAATTAAATCTTTAAATAAATTTTGAGATTTCGCTAAAAAAAGGCATCTGTGTGGGGTTGAAAATTTTTGACTATCATCGCAAAGATCTTCAGCAAGGATTATATTTGTTTTTGTGAAATTGTTTATTATTTTAATTTTTTGAAATTTATTCTCTAAAAAATTAGAAAACTCTTTCTTACTCCACACAATTAAATTTGTGTCACAAAAACCCAAAAAATTACTACTATAACTGTCAGAGCTTTTCAATATACGCATTGATCCTTTAAACTCTTCTGGAAATTCATAAAGTAAATTATTGAGATAGGGAGAATAATAAAAGTTTTTAGTCCTAAAAATAATATACGGTGTAGAGATCTGATTAAAATTGCAAATTAATTCCTTGATATCTCTATATTTAAAATAGGAAAATCCTTCTTGATTTACAAAGTTGCTATTTGTGTTGTCTATTATTGTAATTAAATTATCATATTCTACCATGCATCCATTCTTTTTCTGCAAATCATCGTGCATTTTCTCTAATTTTTTAAAAAAACTTGAATAAATTTTAACATAATCAAATTTATCTTTTGTGGTATGAAATATTTTTCGAGCAACCTGCAACCTTTCCTGATCTCTATCTAAATAATGAATAGTTTTTTTTACTAAATCTTCAGGGTTTTTATAAAAAACTATTTCTTCGCCTTCTCGAAAACCATAATCAAAAACTAGCGGGTCATATTTCGTTACAATTGGCATGCGGCCATTCCTAACAGCTTCCCATATCTTTGTATTCATGTGTAGGTTTATACCATCTGGACACTCTAAAGGCGCTAAAACTATTTTTGATTTCCTAATGACTTTATCAAAATCTTGACTATCTACAAATCCTCCATAATAATTCCGAATTTCTTTGTAGTTAAACCATTTACCACTACCAAAGACTCTTATATTAACCCCTGCACGAATAAGACTTTTGACTAAGACCGGTCGAATCCCAAAAGGTGCACCAAACAAAACAACATCATAATCGTTTTTATTTTGTAATTTTTCAAAATCTTGCTCATGAAAATAACAACTATTAGGCATGTAAAAAGCATCAACATTATTAATATTATTATAATAATCTGAATACTTTTTAACATAAGAAACGACAACATTAAAAAGGGGTGCATATATTTTATGCTTCCTTGGGTGTATCTCATCGTCTCCGAAAATACCAACTACCAACTTTCCATTTTTTCTCATTTCGTGAATAGTTTCTGGAAGAATAAACCTTGAATAATTATCAATTGTCCCCATTACAACTATATCAGGATTAAAATGGTTAATTCTCTTTAAGAATTTTTTGTTAATATCTAAAATTTCGTGCTTTTGCCTGATTAATCTTTGCGACATTCTATGAAGTTTATGGGCTTCTTCTTTGGATTCAAATTCAAAAATATCAATTATTTTATAATTATAACCCCTTAACGATTTTAAAATTGCAGGAACTCTATCTCTCATCCATGGATTATCTGGACAAGTGTCTATGGCTAATAGAATTTTTTTATTCTTATTCATGATTTCTAAAATAAATAAAAAGGTGCTTACTTTAATAGATTTTTAACATCAGTAATCCATGCATTTAAAATTTTAATCTCTTCTGTTCTTACATGATTATTATTATTGAGATTTTTATAAATCCCAATCAAAGATTTATCCATATTTTTTGTTTTAATACTATCTAAAATTTTTACTATATTTTCAATTTCAACATAGAATGGTATTTCTTCTTTAAAATCGTTGATTAAATTATGCTTATTTCTTTCTTGATAAACTGACGGACCAGTGAACCCAACCGTGGCACCATAATTCCAAATTATTCTTTGCGCTACATAACCCCTCAATATATCAGTAAACCTAAAAGTGACAGTGGAGGGAAGGTAAAGAAGAGGAAAAAACTCTTTTTTCCAGAATGTATTTTGAGAATTAAAGGGACAATAAATATTCTTTTGAATTGATATATTTTCAAAATTATTAAAATTAATTTCTTTATTAAAAACTAACCGAAAAATGGCATCAACATCGGGATCTTTATTTGCTAATCCTTGCCATACAGCTATATCGTTTTTATTATTAACAATAGAAAACGAAGTATTTTTAGAAATCTCAGCTAAAGGAAATCCTCTAGGCCATACATAATCTTCAGTAAAATAATTATAAATATTTATAAAATTGCTCCTTGATGTGATTGTTTTTTCTGATATAAAATTTGGTAATGCCCAATTATCCAAAGGAATGTTATCATCATCGGTTTCAAATATTATATCAGCTCCATGTTCTATTGCGTATAAATAACCAATCATCTTTCTACTGTAATGATTCCATGGAAGAAATTTTATAATTTCATAACCTAGCCTCTCTTGATCCTTTGGAGAGAGATAGCGAACATTTGGAAGAAACCAATCACTTGGAGTTTTTTTATCTCCCACTAAAACAATATCCCAACCTTCCATCTTGCTAAATTTTTTCAAACCTTTTGTCGGGTGTGATATAGATGTAATAACGATAAACTTCTTCATAAATTTTAAAAATTACTTAAATACCACGCTATTGTCTTTTTTAATCCCTCTCTAAAATCGACTTTTGCTCTAAATCCAAACTCTTTCTCAGCTCTTGAAACATCTAACATTCTTCTTGGCTGCCCATCGGGCTTTGTTTCATCCCACCTAATCTCCCCCCTAAAATCCATCAATTCAGAAATTAATTCAACCAAATCTTTTATTGAAATTTCCATTCCTGAACCCAAATTAACAGGCTCTGATTTATTATAACTTTCTGTTGCTAAAACAATACCTTCGACAGCATCTTCAACAAAAAGAAACTCTCGCGTTGCTTTTCCCGTCCCCCAAACTTCAATATATTCTTTTTTATCTCTTTTAGCCTCTGCAATCTTTCTGATTAATGCAGGTATAACATGAGATGATTCTAAGTCAAAGTTATCTCCGGGACCATACAAGTTAACGGGCAAAAGATAAATTGAATTAAAATCATACTGATCTCGATAAGCTTGAGATTGAACTAAAAGTGCTTTCTTCGCAACACCATAAGGAGCGTTTGTTTCTTCAGGGTATCCACTCCAAATATCTTCTTCTCTAAAGGGAACTGAACAGAATTTTGGATAAGCACAAATTGTTCCGATGGTCACAAATTTACTCACATCAGCTTGTCTTGATGCTTCAATTAATTGAATGCCCATTATAGCATTATCATAAAAAAGCTCTCCGGGTTTTTCTTTGTTTAATCCTATGCCACCAACCTTAGCTGCTAAATGAATAACTATATCTTGACCATCAACTGCTTTTTGGCAATTTTCCCAAAGCCTTAAATCTAATTCTTTTGCGGTTGGAAGAAAAAGATTATCTTTGTTAACACCTCTTTTTTGAATTAAATTATTAACAAGATGGCTCCCTAAAAAACCATGAGCCCCAGTTATTAATATCTTTTTAGTTGTTAAATCAATTTTATTCATTACCATTTTTTAATATAAACCCGCCATCTTTAAGATGGAGCTCTTTCTTTGCCTCTTCTAGGTCTGATTGTACCATTTCTTTAACTAATTCTTCAAAGCTAATCTTTGGTGACCAACCCAACTCTTCTCTTGCTTTTGAAGAGTCGCCCAATAATGATTCAACCTCAGATGGCCTAAAATACATTGGATCAACTTCAATCAAAACATCGCCCGTTTCTTGATTAATACCTTTTTCATCAATTCCACTTCCTTGCCAAGCTATATCAATACCAACCTCACGAAAAGCTAAATTGCAGAAATCTCTAACTGAGTGTTGCTCTCCCATAGCAATAATATAGTCTTTGGGTTTGTCTTGTTGAAGCATTAACCACATCGCCTCAACAGAGTCTTTGCTGTGACCCCAATCTCTCTTTGCATCTAAGTTGCCCAAATAGAGTTTTTCTTGCAAGCCCAAATTAATTCTTGCAACCGCTCTTGTAATTTTTCTGGTTACAAAAGTTTCTCCTCTACGAGGCGAATTAGCAACAACAATATTGCCAACGCCAGCCATAAACTTACCTGTTCCAGTTTCAACATCAAAGACCCATTCGGGCTGAATTTGATGATAAAGAGTTTTCTTAACCTCCCCTTTTGGTTCAGACAAATGGTGAATACAGCAAGCACTTCCTCCTTGTTGTAGTTTGCGAATAAATGTTCTCGAAATACCACTTGTTCGTGCGATTTCTCGTTGACTCATACCAACCTCTATTAAATCCCTAACTCTTTCTTCTTTTAACATATTATTTGTCAGAGATAAAATATTAATGGAATAATAGCCATAATGATTTCTATCTTCTTCAAATGTAATATTAAAATCTTGATTAGTTGTTTGTTTGATTAAAAATATCAATCCTTGAGCTAAAACAATAGAATTAGTCTTGAACCCTTTAAATTCATAAGTACAGTTATTAGACTTGAGACCGTCTGTTGCATTATATCCTCTCAAAAATGCAAGCTGTGTTTCTTTATTAGAGTTTAGTATTCTATCAGGAACTCTTTTAAAGCCATCATTAGTATAAATTTCATTCCTAATTAGTCTCAAGTATTCATGATTACCATTCAATATTACCTGCTTAATCTTTCCATATTCTGTCTTAAAATCCCTAATAGTTACAAAACCCAAACTAATCTTTATCCAAAGATTCTTTAATTGCTCTATCAATTCATCGTTATTATTAGAAAATTGACCCTTACCCCCATCGCTACTTATATACCCATCACCAACCATCATGCCCAAAAACATTGCTTCTGTATCAGATAGACAAGAAATTTCTTTTGCAACAGGAAAATCTCCATGAAGAAGCTTATCTCCCACACTAACATCTCTTGCTTTTATCTTTTCTTGACTCTCATCAAACATATTATGATGATTAGTTGGCTCAACTATTCCGTGACGACTATTTATTATCTTGCAATTAAAATCATCTAGATTCTTTTTTCTTCTTGTTGCTGTAAGACATTTAAGTTCGGTAAAATTATCTCCATCCCATATTTCAACATCATCAAAAACCCATTGTTGTACATTTCTACCTTTTTCTTGTGGTTTTTTTATCTCCTTAATCTTTTTAATTGAAATGACTTCTGTTCTCTTATCTCTTACTATTACGGGCATATTTTCAGATAAACATTCATGATTAAACAATATTCCATTACAAGCAAACATATTATATGCCTCCCTATAATTTACAGTAATCCAATAGCCATACACTTTAGCTACTCCATAAGGACTTCTCGGATGAAATGGAGTTTCCTCGCTTTGGGGCGCTTCTCCTATTCTACCAGAAAACATCTCACTAGTAGATGCTTGATAAAACTTTGTTTTGTTTTCTAATCCCAAAATCCTAATAGCTTCTAACATTCTTAAAACTCCCAAGGCATCCGTATTGGCTGTATATTCAGGTGTTTCAAAAGAAACCTTGACATGACTCTGAGCTGCTAAATTATATATTTCATCAGGCTGTATTTCTTGAATAATGCGAACTATATTAGTAGAATCTGTCATGTCTCCATAATGGAGAATGAAGTTTTTTCTTTCTAGTTGAGGGTTTTGGTAAAGATGCTCTATTTTCCCTGTATTAAAAGAAGAAGATCTTCTCTTAATCCCATGAACTTCGTAACCCTTTTCTAGTAAGAATTCTGCTAAATACGATCCGTCTTGACCTGTTATTCCTGTGATTAGTGCTTTTTTCATAATTATATTACTTTACTCTATTGTAATCATCATCAAATCTAATAATATCATCTTCCTCTAAATACTTTCCGTTTTGGACTTCAATAATTTCTAATAAGCTATTAGATGGATTCTCTAACCTATGCTTTGATTTCTTAGAGACAAACGCGCTTTCCCCCTCTTTTAATAAAAATTCTTTGTTGTTAATTGATATTTTTGCCTTTCCTTTAATAACAACCCAATGTTCGGATCTAAGATTGTGGGATTGCAAACTTAATCTTTTTTTGGGATTAACCTTGATTACCTTTACTTTATACCCCATTCCTTCTTCTAAAACAAGATAGCTACCCCAAGGACGCTCAACCTCAACTCTTTTGTATATATTCTTCTCTTTATCGTTAAAACACTTTTCGCAATAAATTAAATCCTCATTGTGTTCTTTGCATTTTTTAGCTTTACCTATCAGCCACGAACTAGACTGACTCTTGCCTCCTCCTATATTATATTTCATTTTTATAGAAAGAGTTTTGCAAATGTCATCTTCTGGAACATCCCCAATTTTTCTATCTCCACCGTTTGCAAAAACAAACTCTACCCCTTCTTTAAAAAACTTTTTATGTATCTTTTTAATTGTTTCGCAAACAGTCTTATCCTTGTCTACTGAAATAAAGACATCGTCAACACACTCCATAGCTTCAACTACTGTTTTTCTCTCCTTCTCGTTCATAAAAGGAAAGCTCCCTTTTAATTTTACCTGATTATCGCTATTCAATATTACTACAAGCTTATCGCCAAGACTCTTGGCAGATTTAAAGAGCCTAATATGGCCCGGATGAATAGGGTTAAAATATCCAGATACAATTATGATTTTCTTATTCCTCATTTTTAAACCATTTAACTGTTTCCACTAATCCATCATCTAATCTAACTACTGGCTTCCATTTTAAATCTTTCTTGGCTTTTGAATTATTCAAACAACTTCTTTTCTGCTCTCCTGCTTTCTCTAAATCATGTTTTGCTTTGTATTTGTTATCAAAAGACTTATTCAACAGCTTAAATATTGTATTAATGTTTGTTTCTTTGCCTGTTCCGATGTTAAAAACACCAATCTTTTTGCTTTTCATTGCCAAAACCTGAGCATTTACAATATCGGTGACATAAACAAAATCTCTGGTTTTTCTACCAGAACCATATATTACCGGAGACTTTCCATTAACCATATTCTCACAGAATATGGAAACTACTCCAGCTTCACCCTTAGAATTTTGTCTTGGACCATATACATTGCCTAATCTTAAAGAATTGTATTTTAAACCAAATACTTGGTAATAATAGTTTAGATACTTATCAACCGAAAGTTTTTCTACTCCATAGGGGGAAAGTGGCTCTTCGGTATAGCTCTCTGGTGTTGGCACGATGTTCGCATCACCATATATCGCACCACCAGTAGAAGTAAAGATAAACTTATTAATATTAAACATCTTAGAACATTCTAGTAAATTCAAAGACCCTTTAATGTTTGTATTAGCACTAGCTATCGGATCTTCAACAGACTTTCTAAGATTAATTTGAGCTGCTAAATGAAAAACATAGTCAAACTTTTCTTTTTTAAAAACATCTGCAAGTTTAGGACTACAGATGTCTAGTTTGTAAAATTTGGCTTTAGGATTAAGATTCTTCTTTTTACCAGAAGATAAATTATCAATAACAACAACCTTAAAACCATCATTGATCAACCTATCAACTAAGTGCGAACCGATAAACCCTGCTCCTCCTGTAACTAATACTTTCATGATTTTAATTTCTTTAATAATTTATCAACCTCTTTAGGGAGCTTCTTTGATATGGCATATACCTGATTAGCAAGATTTTCGTTGTATGTATGAGATGTAAGGTTTCTATTCTCTAAAAACTCAATCCACTTCTCGACATCATCAATCAATTCCATCTTCCCCGCCCATCTAATACAACTCTTGGGGCTTAAACAGTCAAAACCTTCATCCCGACAATACTCTTTAATTGTTTTCCATGATAATTCAAAAACAAACTCAAATCTTTTAATGGTAGCATCTTTGCTAACCCTTGTTGCGGGCAACAAAACAACCTCTTTTAGTCTTTTGTTTGCTTTTTCTAAACTTTCAATTAATGCTTCTTTTTTATTCATAATTCTTTTGTCTTTAATAGCGCAACCTTTTTAAAAGAAGGTGAAACTAAAGAAAAATCAACAACATCTACACTGTAAGGTAAATTAGATTCTTCTAGAGCATCTTTAATCAAAGCCATTTTTAAAAAAGGAACCTTCTTTTTACCAACAAGGCCAATGTCGTAATCGCTGTATTTCTTAGCTTTGCCTGTTGCTCTTGAACCAAAAACAAAAGCCTTGTAGTCTTTTGGATTAATGAAATTAAAAACTATCTTTTTAATTTCTTGTTCTGTTTTATTCATAAAACCATTTTTCTTTACAAATACCCGATTGAGCGATAATACCCTTTAACGTTCTTGGCTTTATTGATTTATTGCCATGAACAGGAACAACTACTTGATGATCCCTCCCTTCGTATTTGCCAGAATAATAATAGTGGCTTCCTCTAGTATGAGTATTATGAAAGCCATATCTCTCCAAGAACTTGATAACACTTTTCGCTGTCCAATTATACAAACTTCTTGTCATACTACGCTGGCATAAAACTTCCACACAAACTATACTCTCCAAAAAAAGAAATCTGTTTGCTCTTTAGCTTCTTGCGTTCTTGTAATCTCTGCCACATATCCTCGTATTCTTTATCCGTTTCTTGATTAAGAACTGAAAGATCGGCCTTTGTTTTCCGAACAACTTCAATATATCCAGAAAGAGCCTCAAACAAAAGACTCGTTGCCTCTTGAGAAGTTTTTCCCGACTCCACAATATTCAACTCCAAAGCCACAGCATACCAATCATCGTGCTCTTTAAAAACAATTACTCTCGTTGACCCGTTTTCTAATGTATTTTTATACTTAATCATAACTATTTGTATTATATCAAATAAAACGAATAAACTCAAACGATTTTATTAAAAAAATACAAGGAAAGAAAACCCGAGAATAGCTCTGTTAAAACCACGGCCCAAACCAAACCCCAAACACCAAATAGTGGAATTAAAACCAAAAACAACCCGATCTTTAATACTGGAGTAGCTGTATTGATGATATAGAGGTCGCGAGAGCGCATTTCAGCGGTAATAGCGGTAGATAACAGCCCAAAGGGAGAAAGAAGGATTAGAAGGGCAAATAACTGGAAATATGGAACAGAATCCATATATTGAGGGATAAACCAAGAATAAAGATATGGAGCTAGTAAAATAACTGCTATTGTTACAGGAATAGTTATGATAAAAAGCTTCTTGAACTTTTTTGTAATCCCAACCTTCATACTCCCAACACTTTTCTCCCCCATCTTAGGCAAAGCTAATGACCCAATAGGAATAATTCCTTGAATATATTGCACAGGCATCTGAGCAAAAGCATAAGTAGCCAATTGCACTGGCCCAAACAACTTCCATAATATGATCTTATCAATATGGGCCACTACCGTTCCAATAGCGCTCATTACTGTTAGGTGCTTGCCAAAACCAATTGCCTCTGGTAAAACATCGTCGTTACTCTTTTGTCTCAAGGTTCTTAAAAAGAAAAACCCATACAATATTGTGCTAGATCCAAACAGAACAACAATCATATAGGCGGGGTTTTGAGTAAGTATAATAGTAGTAATCACTAAAACTGCAGTAATGGCTGCTACAGTAAACTCGTACTTGCCTTTTTTCTCAAAGTTCTTTTTTCCAAACCAGAAAGAAGAATAGAGACCGAAAGCATTGTAAAAAGGTAAAAATATCGCTACTGCCAAGAATCCAAGCCATAAAGTAGTGTTTCCATTATACAAATACCAACAACTAGCACCGAAAGAAAGCAAGGAGCCAATTAGACCAAACTTGACTTTCTCTTTTACTGCTAGCGCAAGGGTGCCGTCTTTGTTTTGAGCAATTGCTTTTACTAAAGATGTAGACATACCGGATAGGGCAAATATGCTAAGTATCCCCGCCATAGATATTATGAAATTATATGTTCCGTATACATCAGGACTAGCATACCTACCAAAAGCAATCATTTTAGCAAAAGATATGGCAAATATTCCCAGATTAGCAAGAATAATCCAAAAACTACCTTTGACGGCATAAACCATATCTGTTTCAGTGTATTTTTCAGTTTTTCTTAACAAATGAACAATCCAAGATTTCATAAAATGATAATACCACAAAACAAAGAAAAAACCCACCTAATGGTGGGCCTTTTCCCTACTAAGCAAGACTATCTTCCTAGTATCTGATTAAGCTTAGCTATAGTTTTACCTCCTACATAGCCAGTACCAGTAGTTAGCCCGATTGGTGTTAAAACCTCAGATGCATATTTGTTTTGGAATTTAATAACAGCACCTCTTGTTAAGCCACCAAAGTAGTTAGTTTCGTTTCCGATTGAACCAACACCAGATACCGCAATTTGTGTGTCTGCTGATCTATTAAGTATTGTTTGCAAACACTTAACATCGTCTCCAGTCATACCCAAAGATAGGCTTCTAGTAAATGTTACTCCGTCGCATGCCGATGATGTAATCCCTTGTGATTGAGCAATTTGTGCTTGCAGAGTAGCGATAAGGGCTATTAACCTAGCAATCTCGGCTCTTAATTGGTCTTGAGTCATTCCTGTAGTGTCTACAACAGTTTCAGCTGTCTTTTCTTCTCCCATTAGGGCAAAGTTGCTAAATTGACTGGTAGTTGCACTAACAGTGTTAGTTGCTTTGTCTACTGTACTGGGTAGGGCAACCCAATTCTCTCCATCCCAACGATATACCTTTAGACTATCTTCATCTAATCCTTCGATTTCTTCATCGGTATAGGTAAAAGATAGTGTAATATCTTTACTAAAGCTTGTTACTGATTGACCTGAGCCACCAGTCGCAGTTAGTTGGTATACTTTTCCGCCAACCATTACAAATGATTGAGGAGCTGAACCTAGATTAAGGAGCTAAGCTCCTTAATCTAACCTCCTTAATTTGTGCGCTTTACTGCGTTAAGGAGCTAAGCTCCTTAATCTAACCTCCTTAATCTAGGCGCCTTAATTTGTGCGTTTTACTGCGTTAAGGAGCTAAGCTCCTTAATCCGACCTCCTTAATCTAGGCGCCTTAATTTGAATATTTAACAAAACCAAAAGCCCCGCATTCACATGCGAGGCTTTGGTTAACCTAATCTTCAATCAATCTAACATTGGTTCTCAATGATATATGTTCGTTCCGATTATCCCTCATTGAGGAGATATTCAGTGCTAATTATATATTTTTAAGGAACTCTAGCTAGTTAATTTAGATTATAGGTTTGTCTTCTTCCAGCTCTTAGCGTCTGTCTTAAGATCCTTAATCAATTCGCCATCCATTGTATATGTTGTACCGTCGTAAACATATTTCAATGACTCAACGAAGAACCAGTAGAAATCACCGTCCTTTCCTTTAGTCAATACTGTAGAAATAGTTACATTCTTGGATGTGCCAGAATTAATAGTAACATCTGCAGTAACTTTACCGTCAACCTGAATCAAAGATGATGTTGCGCCAGTAGTAGTTACTGTATCACCACTAGTAGCAGCTTGGGCTGATATTAGACCAGAGCTTGCAACTACATCACCACCTTGTGCAGTTAATGTAAAGTTAATTGTACCAGACATTTGTGTGGTTGAAACACCTTCTTGAACTGTTTCGGCAATGTTGGTAGTAATGTTTGAAATTACAGGTGCTGCTTCACGGAGATAAATTGATTCTCCTGTAACGGTAGACCCTGTAAGTGTTACTGCTTCGTCGTTACCACTTTCTGCAACGATATTATTAGCAGTAACAGGTAATGTTACCTTTGCTGTACCTGTTGTTGTGTTTTTAACAACTTCTACACCAACAGTTAATGTCTTAGTAGAGTCTTTAGCAATTTCTATCTCAAGACTTGAGAAAGTAAATGTAGCACTTGCGCTAGAACTTGCAGATTCACTGCCAAGCAATGTAGATCCATCGTAAAGCTTGTAAGCAACAACTGTGCTTTCTGTTATAGTACCAGCTGGAACAAAACTGAGATCAGTAATCTTTCCAGCGTTCTTAGTTGCCTTAACATCAACTCTTAATAATTCGTGTTCAGTTGAATTGTTTTTGTCAGTAATAGCAATTCCTTCTTCGGGACTGTTAGTGTTAACCTTAACCTCAAGTTGTGCACCTTCTGCTGCAGCAGCATTGTAGAATGTTCTTGCTGCAGAACCAGTGTTGTATTGAGTTAATTCAGCACCATCAATACCTCTTACAGCACTTGCTTTTACAGTAGCTGTAATAGTGTTTGGGGTTTGCTTTCTTGGAACACTATCGGTGCTTACTCTTACAGTTAATACTTTAGAACCATCTGCAGGAACAGTAACATTTAAGCCACTGATTCTCATTGTTCTTGTAGTACCAGTACCTGTAAGATTTGCACTGTTAACTGCTCTACTAGCTAGACTGTTATCGCCATCGTAGATAGCAAGAGAGTTAATGTAGTCAAAAGGTCTAGCATTATTAAATTCAATATCAATTCTGCTAACCTTGATTGGAGAATGTTTTGCTTTAAGCTCAACACCCATTACGCTAACATTTTCAGATCCCCAAGCTAATTCTTGGTTGTTAATAGGAGAAGGAGTAACTTTTATTTCTAACTCTCCTTCAATACCTGTGTAATCTCCTGCCTCTTCTTCTTCACCCTCTTCTTCTTCACCCTCTTCTTCTTCACCCTCTTCTTCTGGGTCTGTTGGAGTTGTAGGCGTAGTTGGAGTTGTAGGTGTAGTTGGAGCTGCAGTTAACATAGCGTTTAATTTAGCTAATGTTTGTGTACCAACAAAACCAGTACCGGCTGTTAGACCGATTGGTGTTAAAACCTCAGAAGCATATTTGTTCTGAAATTTAATTACGGCGGCTCTTGTTAAACCACCAAAGTACTCAGTCTCTTGACCCTTTGAACCAACACCAGAAACAGCTACTTGAGTTGCAGGATCCATGTTAAGAATTGCTTGTAAGCATTTAACATCAGTTCCGCTTGCTCCAAGAGCTAAGTTTCTGCTGAAGGAAATTCCAGCGCAAGCAGTAGGTACATCACCTGTAGCTACTGGAGTGCTAGGAGTCATTCCATCCAATTGTGCCTGAAGTTGTGCAACTAAAGCTTGAAGCTGTTCTACAGTCATACCTTCAAAGTCTACAGTAGCACCAACAGTTGCAGGAGCAATTGAAAGGGCAAGAGCGAGTGTCAAAGCTATTGCTGTGAATTTTTTCATTATTTCGCTCATTTTTTTATTTTAATTATTATTTTTCTTAAATACTTCCTAAGCCGTTGTCGACCCGTCCTATTCTCTTAGTCAAAATATCTTTCGCATTATTCTTATCTTCTCGGCCATGAATCTTTGAGAGACCGACTGATCTACTCCCAAAGTTCATAGCTGAACAGTAGAATAAAGAAATGGTATAATTGACAAAAGAGCAGCGGACAACGGCGGTCCATTATTAAATTATTTGTCTAACATCTTAATCACTTCGCTATACTTACCGTCACTAAACAAACTTCCTAACTCTTCAATCATTTCATCGTCTTCTGATTGTTCTATAAAATCATCTAGCAAAAGTGCGGCAACTCCTCGGTCTGTTTTTTTATTAGACTCTGACTCATTAACCTCTTCGCTTACTACGACAGCTAAAGACTGAATGATCAGTTCTTCTTTCTCTTTCATCTCTATCATTTGTGGAGCAATGCTTTTTGCAAAATCAATTGCTTCTCTCTGAGGCATTACTGCAACAGCACTAGAAAAACTTTGATCTAATTCTGCTTTAGCATTTCTCAATTCGGCTAATGCTAAAGAAAGATCTTCAATTTCTTTTTGCTTAGCTAACTCCTGCCCTGAAACCTCTACCTCTCCCTCGGCCATCTTCTGCTCTTCTAAAATCATTGATTGAGAAAAGAACAAAAGTCCTGCCAAGAGAACAAAAGAAAAAGTTCCAACGAAAGCGGGCTTACTAAAGAAAGAAGAAAAGATAACTGGAGCATCTACTCCAACGATATCGGCCCTAGTAGAAGAAACCCATTCTTGATTGGGTTTGATTTGCTTGAGCGATTCTATTTGATTTATAATTTCTTTTTCGTTCATAATTTCTCGCCTTCTTAAGTAGATGACGACTGAGAAGCATTTTTGTTACACTGCCCTTGAAAGGAATGTTTTTAAAGAAGTCATAGCTCGGTGAATCATAACTCTAGTGGCCTGCTCCGACTTGCCTAAAAGCTCTGCTATCTCGGGAACAGACATCTCGTCTAAATAGCGCCAAATGATTACATCTTGATATTCATCTTTAAGCTTAGTAATAGCTTGCATAACCATATCCATATCAGAATTAATCATCGCCCTCTTTTCAATATCCACAGATTCATCAATAACTTGAACTGAATCTAGAGAAACCGAATTAAGTGATTTAGACTTGTAGTAGTCTATTACAATATTCCTAGCAGTGCGATAACAAAAAGCCCTCATATTATCTATGGGTATCCCATTAGACTTAGATTTGCTAAAAGCATTCCAAGCCCTAGTAAATGTCTCGGATGTCAGATCTTCGGCAATATCCTTAGAATTGACTTTAATATATATGAACCTGTATATGCTTTCTACATATTCATCATATACTTGTCCGAACTCTTTTTTAATATCATTCATGTATAAAATAAAGGTAATAGCTTTATTATAGATAGGACATAGTAGGTCATTTTAGATGTCCTAACTAGGAAACAACAATGTCCTATCTAGGAAAGCCGATAAAATGTCGTATTGGCCTTCCCTTCTCTCTTGACCACTCCTTTTTTTAGAAGTAAATCAAAATCCCTTCTTAGTGTTCTCTTGGTAAGATTGGGAAACAAGGATTGAACACTGGCTACCTGAACCTTATCCTCCTTTTTCAAGAACTCTACAATCTTCTTCTGTCGAGGACTCAAATCAACCGTAACGGCAACAACTGGCTTCTCAACTACAACTGGCTTTTCTTCAATCGTCTCTTCTTCAAACTTATCTATCTCTTCTGCTATTGCTCGGTAACGCTCCTGAATACTACTAACATCTTCCTCGCTTACCCATTTCTGGCTTTTGGCTATTTCACAAAAATCATCTAATGGCTTAATATTCCTCCTGATATCGTAAACCAAATCTTTGTAATTGGCTTCGTCGCCATCAAGAATCATAGTAAGGCTTGCCAGTATATTATTAGCAAGCTCTCTCATCTTGTATCGCAAAGGCTCTTTTTTGGGAAAAAAAAGAGTTAACTGATACAGATCACTGGTCAATTTTATAAAATATTCCTTATCCATTAAAATTAATTAAACGAAACCAAAGACGAATACTGTTCTAGATTCTCCTCTTGCGCCGGAGTTAGCTCTTGAGCTAAAGATATTGCCTCGGCAACCAACTCTTTAGATATTGATACTTCTTCATTAAGCATAAGCATTCTACTGCCAAGCTCTTTTTGGATATAGTCCTCGGCAAATATTCTTTGCTCAGAATTAAGACTAGATTCAGTATCGTCTAAATGAGTGCTAATTGCTCTCCTAGCAAGATGAGTCAAACCTTCTCCTGCTTGTGCTTGCTCAACATAGTCTCCGGTAATAATCTCTTCAACCTCTTCCTCTTCGACATCCGACTCTTCTTCGCTGTAAAGAGAGGAGAATATGCCAGCTTGCATGTTTCCACCATTAGCAAAGTAAGAGAGTATGCCAAACATTGCTAGTGCAACGATTAAACCCAAAGCTAAATTAACAAGCTTTGTCTTGTCGAATTGTGCCTCGACATTAGCGTTTGTTTCTTCAGACATATTTTTTTAAGTTTTTAATAAGCAACCTTTGGCGATATTATACATAAAAAGAACACAAAAGTCAAAGAGAAATTGGTGGCTTCTAAGCCACCAATTAACAATACCCCTAGATTGCATTCTCTTACCTAATCACATATACCCTATTTTCCCCGGCCGAGTAAATTGCACCATCGCTACCGATTGAAAAAGATTCGGCTCGAGAACCTAAATCACTTTCAGTCAAAATATTACCACCAAAACTATCAAAAATCATAATCTTATCTGTCTGAATAACCCCATACATATTATTATCCCCATCAACAACAAATTGATTTGCTAATCCAAAACTAAGTTCCTTTGGGAAGCTGTCATAAAGCACACCGTCCGTTACTATACTTATAAACCTCGATACGACCACTATTTTGACTTCTAGAAACAACTAGCACATCTCCGTTGTAATCAATAAAAGGCATTGATTGTAACCCATGTATTGGAAAAGATACCCATAAATCATCACCCGTTAAAGGATCGATAGAATGCAATATACTATACCTAGTAACATGCCCACCCCATTGTATAGACTCATCAAAACCAATAAGGTAAAGCTCGCCATTGTCTCCAACAGTAATACCCGAGATACTAATTCCAGCAACATTGTTATCTTTGAAAATCCTCTCCCATAATATATTACCATCCTCAATACGATAAAGCTTATCGCTATAATTTACATAAACAATATTACCGTCTGCCGAGACTGACAAGTTAGTACTATAATAATCACTAACAAAGCTCATCTCCCAGAGAAAAGCACCATTATCACCATCAAACACAAATATTTTAGAATTAGCCGGAACAACAATATTGCCATTTGCTAAAACAATTGGGCTATTGCTAATAAAATATGATTCTTCAATGGCAGACTCCCATTTAATTGTTCCATCTCTGTTTACATTAACAAGAAATGTCTTTTGATAAGCTATTTCATGATAAGAGATAATAACACTACCATCGGATAAAAGATGGATATAATATCCTTTATAGAAATTACGATACCAATTTAACTCTCCAAGAGAATTATAAGAAAACAAACCTTCTTCTCCATCACCCCTAGCAGCAAGATAAAAGTTTCCTAACTGATCAATAAGAATAGGCCCATAAAAAGACATATTGCCCCTTTCAATGAAAGAACTTAATTCAAATCCTAGAGAGCTAAAACCTGAACTATCAATTTTTCCATTTCTTTTGGGGCTACCTTGAAATGTAGACCAACTCAAGCTAATTGGCAATTCTGGAGTGCTATAAGAAACACTATTAGAAACCAAGGAACTATTCTTGCCATCAAAAGCTCTAACCGAGAAATAGTAGTTAGTGTCAAAATTAAGCAAACTAACATCAAAACTATTGTTATCCACAACACCTACAAGAGTAGCGCTATCCCAGTTATCATCAGTAATACTGTTATCTATTAAATACCTTACTTCGTAAGTAAGAGGCAATAATGATTCGGACCTAGTCCAGCCAAGAGAAACATAGTCGTCTCCACTAGACTTAATTGAAAGATCTTCTACTTTAGTAGGTGGCTCAAATTCTGTTTGAGAACTAACAGGCAATGGTTCACCCACAACAAAATCAGTTAAATTATTGTTATTATCAATATAGTTACCACTATTGTCTTTTCTTCTTTTAAGACTAGAGCCCTCATCAGGAACTAAAGCCGGACTACCCTCAAAAACATACTCAACTTCTCCCCAACCGATAACATCAACTTCACATCCACTAGATTCTTTTGGATTACAACTAAAAACACCAACTGAACCAGCCGAATTGCCAAGCTGACCCGAAGAATACAATTCCCCAGTAGCAGTAGTAAGGTCCCAATCGGCATCTTCAATATCATAAACATTAATTAAAAAGTACGATTCGGGATTTATGACAAGCTCGGAAGGAAAAACCCAGTTACGATAAGGATCATTCCATTCTTTAACGGGAGAGAAGTAAGAAAGATACCATCCATTAAAACTGACCTCATCTAAAGTAGGATTATACAACTCTACAAATTCTTTTTCGTTTGCCTGAATTTGGCTAATAATGATACTATCAGCTAATTCGGGTTCTGGTAAAACATTGAGAGTAATTAAAATATCGTGAGAATCATTAGCTCCAATTACTGTCATAGTAGAGCTATAACTCCCAAAACTAAGAGAATCCACTAAAACACTAACCGAAACAATAAAACTATCTCCAACACTAACACTACCCGAAGTGCTATTAACTGAGATCCAACTATCAGTAGCCCCAACCGACCAATCTAAAACAGCGTCCCCGGTATTTGATATCTCAAAACTTTGATTGGCGGGCGCAGAACCACCCAAATCGTAATAAAAAACCAATTCGTCTTTGTCTACTTCTAAAGCAGGACTAGTAACAATGGCTGGCGAAGAAGAACCAGAAGAACCAGAAGATCCAGAAGAACCAGAAGAGGAGGAGGAAGAAACATAGGCACAGCCCTGGCTTTTTATCTTGGCTAAGGTTGTACTACCAATGCCACTTACTCTTAACAAGTCATCTAACGAATTAAACGACCTAGCACTAATAATTCTTCCTGCCATAACCTCACCAACTCCAGTGATAAACACAAGGTCTTCCTTTGGAGCCCTATTAATATCTACCCCACCATCGTTACAAGGGTTATACTTAACCTCGTCCTTCTTCTCAGCAACAACTTCTTTGACAAAAGCACAATTCTGACTCTTTATCTTGGCCAAAGTAGCGCTACCAATTCCACTCACTTTAAGCAAGTCGTCTAAGGAACTAAACGGCCTAAAACTAATAATATCCTTGGCTCTAGTCTCACCAATACTAGTGATAAACATAAGGTCCTCCTTTGGTGCAGTATTAATATCTACCCCACCATTATTACAAGGGTCGACTACAGCCTTATCATCCTTAACTACTCCCTCAACCACTTCTTCGGCCACTTCTTCTACCCAATCGACATAAGCTATTCCCTCGGCTTTAATATCTTCAATAATCTTGACTCCGATACCCGGCACCCTTATTAAATCATCTAAAGACTTAAACGGCCTTAAACTAATAATATCTTCAGCTCTAGCCGGACCAATATGCACAATTTTAGTTAAATCTTCTAGTGAGGCAGTATTGATGTTAACCCTTTCAACAATACTATTCATAACAACAATATCTTCTTCTTTTAAGCTATTTTCTAATTCTTTTTCTAACTGACTAATAACTGCATTTAATCTCTTAATTTCTTCGTCTTTTTCATCAAGCCCACTATCTTCTATCTGTTTCTTAAAACCTTCTACTTCCTTTTGAATCTCTATAACCGTCTTGTCATCTTGATTATTAATAAAAGAGAATATTGAGGCTTCGCTAAACCTGCCAAAAATATCAAAGATAAAACCAAGGAAAGAATCAACCGCACTTTGAATTTTACCCTTAATATCATTAACTGCAGAAATAGCATTGTTAATTGCAATAAACTGAGCTTCTAGGGCCGAAACAGCTTCTAGTTGAATATCGGGGACAAGAGAATTGAAAGAAACATCTACATCTGGATCACTCAACCAAACATACGAACCTCGGTCATACTTCATCTGCCCACTTATTTTGGCTCTAAAGGGTTCTAAATAATCTATGCCTCCCGCCCAGGGGTTAGCTCTACTAGCTCTAGGTGTCGCCACCCTATTAGGAGAAAATACCTCTATAATAATCTCCTGATTTCTAGGACTATATACAATAGTATAAGATAACTGAGCATTAGCGCTACCTCCCCGATAAGCTCGGTAAGTCTTAATATCAATATTACCTGAGCTAACTTTTACTTCTTTTTCTAGTAGCCAATTTAGAACATTAATTCTCAACTCTTCGATACCAATCTTCATAACATTAGATAGTGTAGGATCGTAATATACCTTGGTTACTATAAGGGCAGACTTAGAGATACCACTTAAAACTTCTTTAGGAAACTGGTTAATAATATAGTTAAAAGAATTAACTTTTGCTCCTATTCTCAATAAAGCTAAAACTGCTTCTTTTTCGGGATTATTACTAGAATAAATTACTAAATCCATCCAGTTGTTTACTAATTGCCGATTAAGAGTATTAATAACCAAAGCCGAGTCCCGGCTAGGCAATTCTACTTGCTTCTCTGTAGAAGCAAAAACACTAATTGGATTAAAAATTAAAAAGAATATCAATAGAATTTTAGTCAAAAAGCCCATAATTATTATTAGGGCTTCGTGAACCTCTATTATTATTTAAAAAACTAGTTAATTAAACTGCCCAAAAACTCCTCGCATCTTTCTTTTTCGCTTGAATTAATGGCCGAAATAATACTATATAGCTTATCGCCAACTGGAACCTCAATATTAACTAAATAGTTTTCCCCAAAAGGAACATCTGTTCTTAATCCCGGAAAACCAGCAACATTAATATTACCAGATTGCTCCTTCACAATATCCAACCTATTATCATCATAAGAGAATGTCTTAACAGATATACCAACCTCACAGCCCTGAGTAGGGAAAAGATCGTTTTCGTCCCTTTGCCTGTCCGAAGTTGATATCTCCAACTCTTGATTATCTAAATTATTTAGAGAATAATCGTCTAAGATACTAAAACTCAAATCACCTACTTCTAGTTTTTCATCATAAACACTATATCCACCAATATCCTCGTATTGGTCTATCTCAATATCGTACCATTCTCCCCAATTCTCTTGATCCCGATTCAGCATAAAAAATACTGCCAAAATCATTAAAACGAAAAAGACAAAAACGCCTACGAATATCTTTTTTTTCTTCATATTTTTAAATTATTTAAAAAACAAGCCGAAATGGCTTGAACTTCTAGAGCTTCTATTGCTAGCATTATACAAGTTTATTCTTAAATTGCAATATCAAGTCTTATCCAACACAAGATAATCATGAATTTCAGTATACTTCGCTTAATTAAGGAGCCAGGCTCCTTAATCCGACCTCCTTAAGGCGCTAAGCTCCTTAATTCATGATTTTAATGTTTGTTGCTGGATTAGAAAATGCTTACTGAGCAAAGAAAAACTCAAAAGGAACAATTACAATATTGCCTTTTATTTCTAAGGAAGAAGAGTTTGTAATGATTAATCCATAATCTGCTTTAACGCTAATCATCGTTCGAACTACCTGATTAATATCTTTTTTATTCCAACCTGTTTCTATCACTATTCTTCTCCCCTGAGAGTCTATAATAAAATCTGCCCCTCCTCGACTATCATCGTAGCCAAAAGACGAACCAATAATGTCTACAAAGTGACAATAAAGATACATTCCTATACTATCTTCTAGTAACTTGCCCTTATGATGCATATCAATGGCTCTAGAATCTGTGAAATGAATTAATGCGGCACGAATACTAGGTGCAAGAAATAAATATTTAGATGGCCTACGAACTTTCTTTGGTGCCGAAAGAGAAAATGGGTATATTCTTAAGAACAACTCTGCATCTTCTAGGGCACGGAATACAGAAATTAGAGTTTTTTCATTAATATCTTTCAAATCCCTAGCAAAAGAACCTATACTTCTTGTATCAGAAGAAGCAACTAGAAAAAGCAATGGTGGTATTTTTTCCAGTACCGGAAGCGAGAAAGACTTTGTTAAAAGTAAATCTTTTCCTATAATCCGATCAACGACACTATTCAAAACCTTATAAATAGCAACATCTTCGGTGTAGGAAACAACGGAAGGTAAAGAATAATACCTGATATAACGATCTAATATCTTAATATCATTTTCTTGCCAATAACTAATGATTTTAGGCTCCAATAGCTTTAACCTAGAATAAACATCACTAGCACTATTGCCCTCAAAAAGAGCTTGTGCTATCTTTTCGCTAGAAAGACTAGCTTTTGACTTGGGATTGGTGAGCATAATATACTCGGTTAATTTCAAAGGATATATCCTTTCGACTAAAGAACGTCTTGCTACATCAGCCGTACGATTGATAGCAATAGCTGATGAGCCGGTAGAAATAATAAAAATACGACGAGACTTATCATGCAAAGACTTTAAAGCCAATTGCCACTTTGGATCAAAGTGGGCCTCATCAACTAATAATAATATGTCTTGACTTAAAGAAGAAAAGCTTTCTCCAAGCAATTCTTCATAAGCATCTAATACAGAAAAGAGGTCTCCCCCCAACTTATTAACCACATCGTCTAGAGAAATATACAAAATACGCCCATTGAAATTTTCTTGATAATCAAAAAATAATTGAGCCAAAACTGTAGTCTTTCCAACGCCACGCAATCCCGGAACCGTAATCCATCTAAGTTCGTTCTTTTTATTTATAAAATTATCAATATGATTAGATATACGATAATAGAAATTACGTTTTGGATTCTTATCACCTTCTTGATTATAAGCCGAAAGTCGTAATATTTTAGCTTGCTCAATAAGCTGACGTGAGACATATTTCTTAATACTGTTCATATTTTTACTATGGTAATTAATTACTATAGAATAGCTATATACTATAGTATTATATTACCATAACAAAGTCAATACCCAGTCTTGTCTAATACAAAATGAGCATGAATTTCAGTATACTTCGCTTAATTAAGGAGCTAAGCTCCTTAATCCGACCTCCTTAATCTATAATTCCATTATTTTAGCTATATTTCCATTATAATGGAATATAGATTATTGTCGATATCTAGTCTTGTCTAATACAAAATGAGCATGAAATCCACACTCATTACTAGATTAGAAAGTACTACCCACTAAGACTTAAATCTTTTAACACAAAAAGTCCTTAAAGGTGGTATTCCATTAAAGCAAACGGAGCTATAACTTGCAGTATAGGCACCCGTAGTAAAAATATACAACCTATCCCCTTCCTTTATATTACTATTTAATTTATACCTATTCTTTTCGTATAAAACATCATAGCTATCACAAGTTGGACCAGCGATAATATATTCTTGAAGTTTTCTAGATTTCTGTTCAGAAAAAATCGGATATTTTATTGCCTCATCTATTGTTTCAATTAAGCCACCAAATTTTCCAACATCTAAATACATCCATTTATAATTACTCGTTGCAGATTTTTCAGAAATCATAATAACTTCTGAAACAATGATGCCACAGTCTCCAACCATTGATCTTCCCGGCTCAACAATTATTTCTGGTAATTTTGCACCAAAATCCTCTTTTAAAAATCTTGTAATCTCTTTTGAATAAACATTGAGACTCTTTGTTGGTTTTAAATAGTCAGATGGAAAACCCCCTCCAATATTTATCATTTTTAATTCTACACCTCTTTCTCTTAGAGAATCAAACAAATACTTACATTGAGCAATCGCATTATCCCATTGAGCAATATCTCTTTGCTGTGACCCAACATGAAAAGATATTCCATAAGGAATAAGTCCCATACTTTTTGCCTCTAGGGCAAGATTAAATATGGTATCTGGATGAGCTCCAAACTTCTTAGATAATGGCCAATCGGCTCCATCCCCATCACACATAATTCTAAAAAATACTTTTGATTTTCTTGCTTTCTTGGATATTTTCTCTAAATCACTTATAGAGTCGGTAGCAAAAAGACGCACACCTTTCTTATATGCGTAAGCAATATCGCGTTCTTTTTTTATAGTATTACCATAGCTAATATTCTCTGATAAAGCCCCAAGAGATAAGACCTTATCAAGCTCAAAAACAGTAGCAATATCGAAGCAAGACCCCTTCTTAATTAAAGTCTTTAAGATCTCGTCATTAGGATTAGCCTTTACTGCATAATATATTTTAGCATAAGAAATGCTCTTCTTGAGACGATCGTAGTTCTTAGATACCTTTGCAAGGTTAATTAAGAGAAATGGTGTTTCTTTCTTTTGTGCAAAACTTCTAACAAAATTAAAATCTTTTTTATTTATAAACCGCTCTATTTCTAGCGACATATTATTATAAGTAATGTAATTATACGCTTCCTTTTAAGAAAGTCAAAAGCCAGTCTCGTCCAACACAAGATAAGCATGAATTTCAGTATACTTCGCTTAATTAAGGAGCTAAGCTCCTTAATCCGACCTCCTTAATCTAGTCGACCCTAAATTAAAAAAAGATGCCCGATAAAAAATTATCGAGCTTGGTATGTGGGGAACAACTTACATCATCAAGTATGCTCCCACAACATAGATCCCAACTAGGGCCATAATGACGGCAAATCCTACCGCCCACTCCTTGAG
>JAQVRO010000022.1 GCA_028701035.1 Minisyncoccota bacterium | reverse complement strand
GCAATTCCACCTGCAATTACTATCAATGCGACTATACCAGTAAACAAAGTAATAATTAATTCTCTTGCAATTCCTAATTGAATAAGAATGGCAAATATTGCAAATATCCAAATAGCCCATTTTACAATTTCACCTGCAAAAGAAGTAAACTTAAACTTTGCTTTCTCTGTTGCGACAACAACAATTTTAGAAAGGAAATCTGCTAAGATTACTGCGACAACAAAGATTAATGCGGCGACAATTACATTAGGAATATAGTTTAATATCTCAGCCATAAATTGGCTAAAGTAAACTAATCCAAATGCTCCAACTGCTGCCCATATAAAGATGATATATACTACCCACTTAACAATAGATCCAACAAAAGCAGAAGCATTTAAATTTATCTTTGCTTTTTGCATTGCTTCCCTCCATTCTTCTTTTGCGAATAAATTGTCAAACTTCATTTTCTTGAGAATCTCCGAAACTAACTTCCCTAAACCATAGGCGATAAACCAACCGAATATAAGAAGGAGTAATCCCATGATTAAATTAGGAATGTAAAGCAAGAAAGATTCCCAAAGTGTAACTAACGCTTGAATTGTGACTGTGCTCCAATCTGCGTTCATATTTTTATTTATTTTATATTAATTAATTTTCGACCTTTATTTGTACTACACTTATTATAACGAAAATATAATAATAGTAAAGAGGTTTAATTTTTAATTGCTAGGATCCTAAACATCTCTTTGTTTTCAAAAATTACCTTGTAATTACCGAACTTCTCCTTTATTTCTTTTTCTCCTCCAGTAGATTTCTTAACATCTATAATTAATGCTCCGTTTTGATTTAACTTATCGTAAGCGTTATCTAGATAAGCAGAAACCGGATAATGAAAACCCCAAGAAATAAGAGAAACTATAACATCAAAAGACTCTCCAAAATCAATACTGTTTTGCTCAGTGGCCTGCTGAATAGAAATATTACTAACACCATTTAATTCTAATACTTGTTTTGAAATATCTAGAGAGTTGTAAAAAGAAGCTTTCTTTTTAAAACCATAATATATCTTTTTATTAGTATGGGTTTTATCTATTAAAAAGACATTAATATTATCTAAATAATGTTTACTTATTAAAACATCTATCCCCGCAATACCGCAACCAATATCTAAAACGGATTTTGCATTCTTGGGCAAATAATTTTTAATAGTAGAATACTCAAACTCAATATCTTTGTTATACTCCTTCTTTATCTCGGGCCCATAAAAAAATACTTTTAACTCTGTAGATAAATTATGAAACCAAACGAGCCCGATATATCTCAACAAGGCAACAAGAGTTAGAAAATTAAAAAAGATACTATCTTTAAAATAATGTGTCCTTTGGAAAAGAATATACTTCAAAGATTCCTCTGGTAATTTGATATTCATATTTTTGTGGACCCTGCCGGATTCGAACCGGCGACCTCCTCATTGCAAATGAGGCGCTCTACCAACTGAGCCAAGGGCCCTTATAGTGTGGGCGTGGATGGAATCGAACCATCTACCTCTTCTTTATCAGAGAAGCGTTCTGCCAATGAACTACACGCCCCTTCTCTTTTTTGAAAATACACCTCCTACCAAATTATTATTAACTTTTCTAAAGACCGCGGGGGTCATTTTAATTGACTCAGTGTGAACTCCAGAGTTAATAATAATCTTTGCATTTTTCAAAAAACTATTTTCTATAAAAACTGGCAAACCCCAAATATCTCCAAAGGGTGGTGTTACTCCCTGCTTCATCCCTTTAATGTTTTCCTTAATCCACTTCTCGCTAGCAAAACTAATCTTCTTAACCTCTTTGCCTATCTCCTTGCTCAATAACTTTGCTAACTTATCAAGATTAATTGTTGAATCCGCAGAAGTTAAAACTAAAAAGCGATAACTACCAGAAGATAAAACTACAGTTTTGCCCACCATAGATTCCTTAACTCTTAAGGTCTTTGATTTATCAAGAGCAGTATATACCTTACGGTGCTCGATAACATCGTATTTAACACCAGCCTTATCTAAAAAGTTAATTATCTTTTTGGGTGTTTTCATAACAACAATATCCTAGCAAAAATTAAAGATTTTGGCAAACAAAAAAGCCCCCAATGATGGGGACTGATTGAAGATAATCTTTTTTGAGCTGTCTCGAGGTTGGAGTTAAAGTGCCCAACCAACACCTTTAATTGGTTTAAGAATTCTCGTAAACCAATTAAAATCGACTCTTTTACAAAAATTAATTAATCCACGGACAGCTTCCGCTACCCGTGCCTTGTTACGACTTAGTCCCTCTCATTGAGCCTACCGTGGTACCCTTACGGGTGCTTAGGGCATTCCCAACTCGCTTGACTTGACGGGCGGTGAGTACAAGGCTCAGGAACATATTCATCGCCACGTGATGATTGGCGATTACTAGCGATTCCGGCTTCATGAGGTCGAATTGCAGACCTCAATCCGAACTGAGATCGGGTTTGGTGGGATTAGCTCCCCCTTACGGGATAGCGACCCATTGTCCCGACCATTGTATCATGTGTGCAGCCCAGAGCGTCAAAGGGCCATGCTGATTTGGCGTCATCCTCACCTTCCTCCCAATTATCTCGGGCAGTCCTCTATGACACGTAAAACATAGAGTGAGGGTTGCGCATGTTACCGCATTTAAGCGTGCACTTCACAGCACATGCTGACGACAACCATGCAGCACCTGTCCACTTGTCCCGTGAAGGAGGTTTCTACTTTCATAGAAATTTCAAGTGAATTTCAAGCCCTGGTAAGGTTTCTCGTTTATCGTCGAATTAAGCCACATGATCCACCGCTTGTGTGAGCCCCCGTCTATTCCTTTGAGTTTTAGCCTTGCGGCCGTACTTCCCAGGCGGGATACTTAACGCGTTAGCTTCGCCACTTGAAGGGTCGACACTTCAAATAGCTAGTATCCATCGTTTACAGCATGGAATACCGAGGTATCTAATCTCGTTCTCTCCCCATGCTTTCGTTCCTCAGCGTCAGGATCGCCCCAGTTGACTGCCTTCGCTTTCGGTGTTCCGGTCGATATCAACGGATTTTACCCCTACACCGACCGTTCCGTCAACCCCTAACGTCCTCTAGTCTAATAGTATCTTTAGCAGCCTCAAGGTTAAGCCCTGAGGATTTAACCAAAGACTTTTCAAACCGCCTACGAACTCTTTACGCCCAATAAATCCGGATAACGCTTGAGGGTTCTGTGTTACCGCTGCTGCTGGCACAGAATTAGCACCCCCTTATTCATAAGGTACCGTCAATCCGAAGACTTCTTCCCTTATAAAAGCTTTTTACACCCCGAAGGGCTTCTTCAAGCACGCGGCGTCGCAGGATCAGGGTTTCCCCCATTGTCCAATATTCTCGACTGCTGCCTCCCGTAGGAGTAGGGCCCGTGTCTCAGTGCCCTTGTTGGCGATCAGGCTCTAACCTCGCCTACCCGTCATAGCCTTGGTGCGCTTTTATCACACCAACAAGCTGATAGGTCGCGGGCTCATCACATTCCGGCATACTTGCGTATACCTTTACTCAATCCTCCTTATGAAGGTTTGAGACTATCGGGAATTAGCCGATCTTTCAACCGATTATGCCCGAGAATGGGGTTGATTACCCACGTGTTACTAACCCATTTGCCATGCCACTAAAAGTAGCATTCGACTTGCATGCCTTATCCACGCCGCCAGCGTTCATCCTGAGCTAGGATCAAACTCTCTAAAAAAAAGTTTCTTTCGAAACAGCTCAAAAAAAATTATCTTACTTTAATTATCAAGGTTCTCTCTTTTTCAAAAATAAATGCAGGAATAATTATCCTGAATTATAATCTCGCCCAGAAACTATATTAAATTATATAGCGTATACTATATCATATACAATACCTGTATAGTCTTTTTATTGAAATTTGTCAAGCTTGGAGCCGACAGGGTGATTCGAACACCCGACCTACTGTTTACAAAACAGTTGCTCTACCACTGAGCTATGTCGGCAAACTAATTATCTTTACTATTACTCTTCCTGATATTATAAAGGTGGTCTGCTATTCTTTTTTCAAAACGCAATATTAAAACTCTTGTTCGAGAAAGTATTCTTTGATAAATATTTACCCAAGAAAATTCCGAAACTAAACTACTATTTTTCAAATCTAATAATTTCTTTTTAAAAAAGTTTTCTCTTTTTTCGTAAATACTGGCATCGATGCTACACAGCTGAGGAATCTTTTTACAGAAAAGGACGGCAATCGCTAGAAAACTAATTAATAAAAAAAAGAAAAATATTTGCTCAATAATCATAATTCGTAACGAACAAACCTAGCAACTGTCATATTCTCCCCTGTCTTTGCGATACATTCTTTTACTAGGTCGCTAATAGTTTTAGAATCGTCTTTGACCCATGGTTGAGACATCAGTGAAACTTCTTTCTTGTAGTTGCTAATCTTGCCTTGAACCATTTTCTCTACTATCTCTTCGGGCTTACCACTATTCTTAGCTTGCTCTAAATAAATTGATTTTTCTTTTTCTAAAACATCTGCTGGAATTTCTTCTTCGCTAACAAACATAGGTTTCATAGCTGCAACCTGAAGACAAATTTCTTTTGAGAGGTTTTCAAAATCTTCCGACTTAGCTACAAAATCAGATTCACATCGGACGTCCAACAAAACACCAATCCTTCCATTTTGATGAATATATGATGATATTCTTCCCTCTCCTGTAATCCTTTCGGACTTTTTAGCGGCCATAGCTTGACCTCTTTTTCTTAAAATCTCCTTAGCAGCTTCGATGTCCCCTCCGGCCTCTTCGCAAGCTTTTTTACATTCCATTAAAGATATGCCTGTTTCCTCACGAAGTTTTTTAACGTTATCTAAATCGCTCATATTATTTTTTTAAAGATAAAACTTTTTCTTTTAAATTATTTAATATATATGATACTGACGATACCGCATCATCATTAGCAGGAATAATATAGTTAGCTAGTTCTGGATTAACATTAGTATCAGCAATAGCTACAATCTTAATGTTTTCATCTAATGCCTCTTTTACAGCTAAAGCATCTTTTTCCATATCTAGAACAAAGACAACATCGGGAAGTTTGGACAAGCTTTTTAATCCTTCAAATCTTTTCTTTAAAGATTCAATCTCTCTAGAAATATCTAGCTGTTCTTTCTTAGTATACTTTTCCAAAGAACCATCTTCTTTTTGTTTTTCTAAATCTTTTAAGTGATCTACCCTCTTTTTGATGTTCCCGAAATTAGTAAGAGTTCCGCCAAGCCACCTCTCAGTAACATAAGCAAAATCACAATCGTTAGCAAAGCCCTCGACAATATCTTTTAATTGGACTTTAGTTCCTACAATTAAAACCTTTCCATCTTTGGATATTGAGTCTAGTAAAAAATCAAAAGCTTCCTTCATCTTATCCTCAGTCTTTGAAATATCAATAATATTTACACCACCCCTTACACCATGGATATATGGCTCCATTTTAGGATGTTTTTTGTTTTTCTTGTGACCAAAATGTAACCCTGCCTCAATCATCTTTTCGGCCTCTGTTTTATTCAAATTAACTTCTTCTTTTAAATTCATATACTTAATTACTTAATAGTGTCATTAATTTAACATTATTTTAAAATTAAATCAAGACCAATTGCAATAACAACAAAAATATGTTAACCAGACAATGGAGGTCAAAAATGAGATCTTTGAAAACCGTTCTCGTAAAAGGAGATGATGTGATGGAAGTCTGGCTCAGACTTCTAAGGTACTGTGTTCAGAACAAATCCGAAGCCAGCTTCGGAGACGAGAACAACCCAAAGAGAATTGGGGCAGAAATATGCTCCAGGGTTGTCCTAGAAGAAAACGCCGTCAATCAGTTGATTGATGGTGCAGCTCTTGGCGATGATCTTCGCCTACCTTTCAGGAGAGGAGCTATCCAAAAGTATATTGATGAATATACACTGGAATACATTGAGGAGCAGGCTCAGCTACCCACTGGTCACAATCAAAAATTTACCTACACCTACTACGATAGGTTCCGTAGGTATCCAGTGGGCACCGAGAAGATTGACCAGGTTTCAATCTTGAGAGAAAACATTGGAAGACAAATCAAATCTGAAATCTTTTCCAATCGTCACCAGATGATTACATGGATTCCAGAAATAGACATTATGTCTTCTGAGCCACCTTGCCTACAGAGGGTGTGGATGTCTAGGGTAGACACACGATCAGTTGAGGCACACCTCGATTGGAGGTCTCGTGATGGCTATGGAGCATGGCATGTCAATCTAATCGCAATCATCTCTATGCTTTATAGAGATATTGCGTTGCCAAATGGAGTAAGAATTACAAGAGTAATTGACTCTTGCGATTCATTCCATGTCTATGCGGGAGATTTACAGAAAGTTGAATCTATTGTATAGACGGAAGGGGTACTAATAAAAAAGTACCCTTTTAAACTTTTAGTCTTGATTTTTCAATTAAATCTGGTATTATTCAAAAGTAGATAATAAAATATAAAATGAAAAAAGAAATTCATCCAAAGTATTTCAAAGATTCAAAGGTTACTTGTTCTTGTGGTAACACATTCACAATTGGTTCTACACAAGAATTAATTAACACAGAGATCTGCTCTGCTTGCCATCCATTTTATACTGGCAAGGAGAAAATCGTAGACTCTATGGGACGAGTAGAAAGATTTAAGAAGAAGCTCGAAAAAAAAGCTAACTTAGATCAAAAGAAATCCTAATGAATTTTGATATTACTCCTCTAAAAAAAGAATACGAGGAAATATTGCAAGAAATCAGCAACCCTGATGTGATTTCTGATTGGGAAAGATTTGAGATAATATCTAAAAGAAAGAAAAGACTAGAGATTATCTTTGAAAAGAAAGAAGCGCTAGATAGCTTAGAAAGGCAAGAGAAAGAAAATAATAATATATTAGCCTCGGGAGAAGAAGATTCAGAGCTTATTCAATTAGCAGAGAGTGAGCTAGAAATAATATTGGTTGAAAAAGAGAAATTAAGAAAATACCTCAAAAGCTTAATTGATAATATTGATAGAGAAGAACCCACCATAAAAGAAGGAGCTGTGATTGTTGAAATAAGAGCAGGAGCAGGAGGAGATGAGGCAGCTCTATTTGCCGAAAACCTTTTTAGAATGTACTCTCGCTATGCCCAAATAAAAGGATGGGAGTTAAATATACTAAACTCCAACAGAACTGAAATAGGAGGACTTAAAGAAATCATATTTGAGCTTAAGAATGGTGATGTCTATTCCTTTATGAAATATGAAGGTGGTGTCCATCGCGTTCAAAGAATTCCTGAAACCGAAAAAGGAGGGCGAATACACACATCTACAGTATCGGTAATTGTAATGCTTAAGCCCAAAAAAGGTAGAGTTAAAATTACACCAGCTGAGTTAAAAATAGACACATATAAAGCATCTGGTCCTGGAGGCCAATATGTAAACAAAAGAGAAAGTGCTATTAGAATAACTCACTTACCAACTAATACTGTGGTAACATCTCAAACTGAGAGAAGCCTAGCTCAAAACAAAGAAAGCGCTATGGCAATCTTGGAGGCTAAGATATTAGAAAGTATTGAGCAAGCACAAGACGAGAAGATTAAAAAAGAAAGAAAAGAACAAGTCTCTAGTAGCGACCGATCAGAAAA
>JAQVRO010000005.1:1793-30003 GCA_028701035.1 Minisyncoccota bacterium | reverse complement strand
GATTAAAACAAAAGTCAAGTTTCGTTTTAATCGGGTTAAAAGACAACTACACTTTCGCTTTACTCCTTTTTGGCCACTGTTTTGATCTGCCCATTGGGAATTGAGTGAATGATCTTGCTATCATCCTCTATTATAGTTTTGCGAAGAGTAATTTCTTTAACAACACCCTCTACTGATCCAATCTTAATCCAATCACCAATACTATACTGCTCTTCGATAATAATGAAAATGCCGGCGATAAAATCGGCTATTATCTCTTTAGAGGCCATGCCAACGGCTAAGCCCAAAACACCAACACTTGCCAGTAGGGCAGTAACATTAATACCTAGCTCAGATAATATTAGAAGGATGCTAGCAATAGAGATTAGAAATTTTGTCGTCCCACCAAAAACAACAATTAGCGTCTCGGCTCTTTTTCTTTTAGACTTGTAGAGCTTTAACTCTTTACTAAGGGCTCTTTTGATTAAATACTGAATAACCTTACTCAATAACAAAGATCCTAAAACAATTAAAGCTATTCTAATTAGCACTATTTCAAACATTTTTTACTATTTCGTTATATTTATCAATAATCTTTTTGGTTTTTTCACCAACCAAACCATCTCTTATCACTATATCATCTATCTTAACCACTGGCAAAACTTCTTTGTTAGTCGCAGTTAGAAAACACTCATCAGCAGAATTAATTTCTTCTAATAAAACCTCTCTTTCTTCTATTTCAAACATCTCTGAAGCAAGACGCAAAACAAAGCCACGAGTTACTCCCATTAAAACATTATCTTTTGGAGTAATTAATTTATTCCCTTTTATTAAAAAGAAACTGCTAGTAGGGCTCTCTAAAGCACAACCATTAAAGTAATAAAGAAAATCGAAATACCCATCTTTGATATCTTGCTTTAACCTTATTGGAAAAACATAATTAAGAGTTTTTATGGTTGGGAAAAACCTTTGGTGTTCAATTAAGCAAAGCCCAACACCATTAGCGTAATCCTCTTCGTTCTTTACTGGAACATCGGCTAGGGTAATAAAAAAGTTGGGATTATCACCATTAAAATCCATACCAATAGCTCTACCACCGGTTAAAACAATCCTAACTAAAAACTCATCCCCAGAAGACAAACCAATTAATTTATCAATTATCTTAATAATCTCGTCTTTTTTAAGAGGAATTTTGATTCCCAAAAAGCCAGCCGACAACTCTAAGCGATCTAGATGCTCTGTTAGTAGAAATGGTTTTTTGTTGTAAGTTTTAATAACTTCAAAAACTCCATAGCCACGCAACAGACCAATATCATCAATTGGCAAAGATGCATTATTATTATCAACTATCTCTCCGTTTAAAAAACAATATTTATTCATTTTTGTTTAAGAACATTCCTTTATATATTAGAAACAAAACGAGAGCCGAGAGAAGCTTAGAAAAACCAACAAACAAGAACACCGCGCCAAACCCGAATGTGAGAGCTAATACTCCTCCAAAGGCAGCCGCAAACCCATAAGCTAGACCAATACTAGTGCTTTGAATACTCCAAGAAAATGCTTCCCAACCCCTACTAATATGACGAGTAAATATTCCAAGCCAAGCTGGAACAATACAAGCCATGGCTACTCCTCGGAAGAACTCTAAAAGAAAGATGTGCCAAACTTGAGTAGCAAAGAAATATCCAAAAGGAACAAGGGCAACGGTTAGTGTCCCCATAATTAATAACTTAAAGTCATCTCTTTCTCCTTGAACCAAGTCAATAATATTCGCTAAAAATGGTTGAATTAATGATTTTGTTATCCAGAAAAGAGCGGTAGCAAAAGCCACTACTTCTATAGTTCCGCCATCAATCTGCTCAGTGATATATATTGCAAAGATTGGTGCGATTAAACCCCATCCTGAATACAAAAAGAAGTCAGCTGCTATTAACTTAATTGCAATATTGTTAAGCTTTTTCATTTAGATCGCTTAGAAGGTCATCGATATTAATATCGTGAACTTTGGCTGCATCAGCTAGGCTCTCTGGCTCAGCCATGGGACAACAGGCACATTGCATACCATAGGCTAAAAATACATCTACTGTTTGAGGATACTCTCGTAAAACCTCGGCTATTTTCATCTCTTTATTAATTTTCATATTTTTTATTTAAAAACAGGGTTTTGCCCTGTTTTTAATATACTACAACTGAATTAAAATTACAAACTTTAGTCTTGTCCAAAGAGTTACATTGATTAAGGAGGTTGGTTTCAGGAGCTAAGCTCCTTAATCCGACCTCCTTAATTTCGTTAAGGGGCTTAGCGCCTTAATCTAAATTAATCGCTCCTGACCCCATTTTCCCCTTTTTCCACTCCGCTAAAAATTTTGTTTGAGTCCTCAAGGGCCTCAAACATCCGCATTCATTGTTTTGTCTTTATTCAAAGCAGAGTGTGTTTGTCTTGTTTTAAAGTTTAAAGTTTCAAGCTTCCACCTTGGCATTACATTGTTTTGATTCTTTTTTGGATGTTATGATTAAGGCGCTAAGCGCCTTAAGGAATTACTGTTGTGCATTATCCATGGTGGAAGCCATTATTTTACCCGGAGACAGCGGACAGAAAACCCGTAGCCTTGATTGATAGCGTTGCGGTAGACAGTGGAGTAGCTCGAGTACAAGTACCGGAACCAAGCATTGCCACTAGACGGAGTAGACGACCACCAGAAACCGTAAGCTCCGAGGCTATAGAAAACACCACCCGTGCTACGGTGCCCACCTAATAAACCATTAAACCCAGATGAGTTTGTTCCATTCAAAACATGTGCTGATAGTTTAGAACCTTCGTTTGTGCCACGCCAACCAGTATTATTAACTGCTCTGTAATCCATTCCTATGGCCAGCTCAAGCGACTTCCAATCTTCATCGCTTGGCAGTCTCCACCCAATAGGACATGCAGACATCGCTTGATCATAAGTATACAGTCTACCATAAGGATCCCCAGATTCACAATTTGATGGATTATCTGGGCTACACCCACTACCACTTACATTATAATTAAGATTTTGAGCCATCCAACGAGTACCATTAACTATGATTGTAGGGTATACTTGACCATCTCGAGCATCAGTAAGCGTGCCTCCGTCAGAAATAACAGTTTGTACAGTTTGAAATGTCTTAGCTGGGCTCGACGGCATCGCACCACCTACACCATGAATATATCGTTGAGTAAAATGATACTGCGTATCAGCCGTTAAGAAATCGAATATTCTGGAGTTTTGCCAACCATCAGAACCCAACCTATATTGACAGCTAGACGTCCCCTCTACTAAATCACATTCATCCAAGGTGATGCTACTTGCTGTACGAGAAGCTAGTGTTGGTGCTAGTGCCGTAGGATTAGTTTCATATGACGGTGATGGTTCGGTGGTTCCATCTGGACAAATTGAACAAATACAAGTACATTGCTTGTTTTGAGACTGATGACTAAGTATCCTCCAACCACTAGGACATTGACAATTAAAAATACAATCACTATTTATAGCATTCCAACCATAAGTAAAAGCTGAACAACCACTACTACTAGATGCGGCTTGGACATAATCCCTTGTTACAACATGATTACCTTGTGTTGGTGGTTTAGTTGTAGATATGTTGCCATTTACTATTAAATCAGAAGACGTGGCACTAGAGCCAATTGTAACCGAGCTAGTTGCATTACCTTGTGCTAAGAAAGTTTCTGTCTTTGTTCTAAATACACCAAAGATATCTAGAGGACCAACTTTGGCTTGACCAATAGCACTCTCGTTAATTGGTTTAAAAATACCATCACCAAGTGGTGGTGCATAGTCTGGATTAACCCAAGCTAAGACCATAAAACTTACAAAGAAAATTGAGAACACTATTCCGCAAAACAAACTAACATTTTTTATTGTATTCATAATGTTTTATTATTAATATCTAATTTTATCAAATAATGATAAAAAGTCAAGCAAAATTATTACCAAAAGCAAAATGAGCATGAAATTCATGCTCATTAATTGAAATAGGAAAAGCTGTTTTTTAGGCTGATAAGTGATCGATCTTCTTAATCTTGTATTTCGCCTTAATGGGAGTTGAAACAGAAATCTCATCCCCAATCTTACTCCCTAAAAGGATCTTGCCAACGGGGGACTCTTTAGATATCTTACCCTCTTCTGGATTAGCCTCAAATGTTTCGACAATAGCAAAATCTTGCTCTTTACCATTAACATCAACTGTAACCACCGTTCCAACATCTACAATCCCTTTCTTGGGCTTTATTGGTTTTGCATGTTTTAAGATATGTTCTAACTCAATAATCCTAGATTCTATACGATCAAGGTCTTCTTGAAATTGAGCGTATTCAGGATTCATCTCTTCTGAATGAAATACCTCGGGAACATCTTCACGATCGCTCACCTTAAAATGCTTAACTCTTTTGAGGTCTTGATATTCCTTTTCTAATTCTTTTATTGCTTCCTTGGTTAAATGAAATTTTTCAGTCATATTTTTAAGTAGTTAACCCTCCCTTTTTTATGGGGGAGGGTTGATAGTTATTTATCTTAAAATTATTATCCCTCCCTTTTAAAGAAAACCCCAGCAAATTTTGTTTTGCATAAAAAGCAATAAATTAAATTATGTTGGGCCTCTTTTTTCATAATATGTCATTCTATTCTTTTTTCAGATTTTGTCAATACTTAATTTTATGGTATACATATTTTGAGAGGGAGTACGAAGCTAGTCTTCGGAAGGACAGTGTGTCTAAATGAAGGAGATTGAGGGGTACCATTGGTGATGTCCAACCTAAACAAGCTTGTTAAGTCAATTTCGTTAGGATACATCTCCCTCTCATACAAAAGGAGAATTTAACTGTTCTCTTTTTGCATATAATTTGCTAATATAACAATATGAATAACTATCCAAAAGAAAGCGCTGGGAAAAAGGCCATATCTAACATCCCTGTTTGTCACGCTAAAGATAGTCTAGGGATTATTAAAGAGAATATAGTAAAGAACTCTAAAGATATAGAGACATTTAACTATATCTATGTTTTAGATGATGAGAAAAAGTTAAAAGGAATATTCTCAATAAAAAAACTATTCTCTGGTAAAGATAATCTTCTCGCAGAAGAAATAATGGACAAGAATATTGTTTTTGCTCATCCATACACTGATCAAGAGAGAGTGGCAGTGTTAGCGATTAAGAATAACATAAAAGCTGTTCCGGTCATTAAAAAAGATGGAATATTTTTAGGAGTTGTGCCATCGGATACAATCCTAGACATACTACATCAAGAACACACCGAAGATATGTTGTTATCGGCTGGAATTTACAAAAAAGATAATTTTTCAGATGCCTCGGCAGGAGCTTTAGCAAAGATAAGGTTGCCATGGCTAATCGTTGGATTGTTTGGTGGAATAATAGCAGCACAAATTATTACTTACTTCGAATCTACTCTTAGTGAAAAAATCATTCTTGCATCTTTTATTCCTTTAATTTTATATATCTCAAATTCTGTAGCGATACAAACACAAACCCTATACATCCGCAATTTAGCAATGAGCACTTTCTCGCAAAAGAATTACTTTTTAAAAGAACTAAAAGTCTCTCTAATTATTGGCTTGGTGTTATCTTCGATAATTTTCCTAGCATTTATCGCTACATCTCAAGGAGTATTAATTGCAACGATACTTAGCACCTCAATACTCATCACGATCACGATAGCAATATTTATGGCAACTACTATTACATGGACATTATTTAAAATAAAAATGGACCCTGCGCTTGGCTCGGGACCATTTGGAACAATAATAACAGATATCACTAGCCTGTTAATTTATTTCTTTGTTGCTTCAGTCTTTCTTAGCTATAATATATAAATTAGCGCCTCTTTTTGATGTAATCCTACCATCTTTAATAATACTAAACCCGCTTTCTTTTATTAACCTTTTAAAACTATAAGGAGAAAAACAATGAAAATAAAAATCTTTTACTCCTTGCCACTCAACCATTACATCACATAAATCTAGTTTAGATACTCCTAAAAAACTTAAAAATGACTGCCAAATAATACTCTTTTTCCTTTTTGGTTTACTCCACAAATCCCAAACAGTAATTACTGCCAATCCGTCGGGCTTTAAAACTCTTCTAATTTCTGATAAAACACGTTGGCGCATATCTTCTGACGCAATATGGTGAAGTAGAGCAATACTATATACCTTGTCAAAGCTATTATCAGCAAAAGGAATACTGAGAGCGTCAGCAACCACAAAGTCGATATCGGGATACCTATTCTTGGCAAGAGCAATTAATCTTTCTGAATTATCCAACCCGACATAATCAGCTCTTGGAGATATTATTTCGCAAAATCTACCGTTGCCACAGCCAAGATCTAAAACCCTATCGCCATCGTTGATACTGTCAAATAAAAACGCCATTTCTTGCCAGGGCTTTTCCCGAGAGCTTGAAAAATTGCCCGCAATCAAGTTATACTTGATTTGCAAGTCATCAGCTATATCTTTTGCATAATCTTTATCCATGAATTTAGAAGAAAAAATAATAAATAAGTTAATTAAAACTAAGAACCCGAACCCTAAAATACTCGAAGGGATCATTAGAAGTTTCTTAAAAACTTCGAAAGAACCATTTCCTAAAAAAAGCGAACTACTAAAATCATATCACAAAATCAATAAGAAGGGAATATTAAACGAAAAACAAGACGAATTAATAAAAATACTGTTGACAACCAGACCTGTGAGATCTCTATCGGGTATAGTAAATGTTTCTGTTTTAACAAAACCATACCCTTGCCCCGGTCAATGTGTTTATTGTCCTAGTGAAGAGGGTATGCCCAAGAGTTACCTCAAAAGCGAACCAGCCGCTATGAGGGCTGCTATGAACAACTTTGACCCAACAAAGCAAGTTAAGGTTCGCTTAAGAGCTCTGGAGATGACTGGCCACCCAACTGATAAAATTGAAATAAGAATTATTGGTGGCACATGGTCCTCGTATAACAAAAACTACCAAACTAATTTTATTAAAAAATGCTTTGATGCTTGTAATCCCAGTGACTCAAAAAACTTAATTGAATCTCAAAAGAAAAACGAAAAATCAAAGCACAGAATAGTGGGTCTGTCGGTTGAGACACGACCCGATTTTATTAATCAAAAAGAGGTAGAACGGTTAAGATGTTTGGGTGTAACATCAATAGAGCTTGGCGTTCAGGCAACAGATGACCAAATACTTAAAAAAACAAAAAGGGGGCACAACATATCTGCCACAATTAAAGCAACGAAGTTACTTAAAGATGCTGGATTTAAGATATGTTACCAAATGATGCCTAACTTGCCCGGATCAAGTATCCAAAGAGATAGACAAATGTTCGAAGAACTTTTTACTAGCCCAGACTTCCAACCAGATTACTTAAAAATATATCCCACATCTACTATTAAAGGAACTGAGCTATATAATATGTTTTTAAGAAAAGAGTATACTCCCTACACGGAAAAAGAATTAAAAGCATTGCTAAAGGATATTAAGAAATCGATACCATATTACGTAAGAATACAAAGATTAATTAGAGACATACCATCTCAAGAAATAGAAGTGGGAAGTAAGATATCTAACCTAAGAGACATTATACACAAAGAAGCTATTAAAGAAGGTTGGTCTTGCAAGTGTATAAGGTGTCGAGAGATTAAAGGATTATACAACTCAAGCGCAAATCTAAAACTATTTAAGCAAGAGTATCTCGCCTCAGAAGGGAAGGAGTTTTTCTTAAGCATAGAAGATACTACTAGAAAAAATATTTATAGCTTACTAAGGCTAAGATTCACATCTAGAAATACTGCCATTATTAGAGAAGTCCACACTTATGGACTTCAAACAAGTATTAGCAAAAAAGCAAAATCCCCTCAGCACAAGGGATTAGGCAAAAAATTAATCAAAGAAGCAGAAGCAATTAGTAAGGAAAATGGGTTTAAGGAAATATGGGTAATATCTGCTGTTGGAACAAGGCCATATTACAGAAAGCTTGGCTACAGGGTGAAAAAAACATATATGGTCAAAAAACTTTCTTAAGAATATATATTGGCAGACTAATGGCCAGCGCCATGAGACCAAAAAACAAACCCATAGTAATCACATCAATAGCATAACCAACACCATTCTCTATTATTTCGAAATAACCTAACTTGAATAACAGAAACATAAAAGCCAAAACAACCAACAAAGAAATTGCAGAATTCTTAAAGTCTTGTTTAGATGGAGCCAAAGATATTAAAACAGATATTAACAAATAAACAAAAATCCAAAAAGTCCACTCCCGCCAATTATCAATAGAAAAAACCCAGAAATCATTAACTAGATCTAAAATATTATCAAAAGAACTGAAAAGCTTTATTCCTAAAAAGCCAGCACTACACCAAAGAAAAGCGATGCCACCAACTATAGGTGCAAAGCTAATAACAACATCGCCAACAAAAGGAATCTTTGGCTGGCGATGTTTTACATAAGATCCCTTTTGAGAAAAAAGGCTAATCTCTTCAATTTTAGCCCCTACTAACACACAACCTACTGCATGAGAAAATTCGTGAACTATTACTCCCGGGAAAAGCCATAGTTGATAATTTCTACCAGCAAATATTTTAAACCAAATAAATTCTAAAGCAAAACTCAATACTAGCAAAAGTATTAAAACTACAAAAAAGTTTATAACAACGTTATCAAACATTTCTTGATACTCGAATTAATCCACCACAAGGAATAATCTCAATTCCTTTATTCTCTAGTATATCTAAAAACAAATTGACGCCTATTGAATCTGATGATATGTGCCCCGCAATAACTACATTAACATTAGCTTTTTCAGCTTCTTCGCGATGTTTTTCTGATATGTGCATACCAATAATTGTTCCGGCTCCAACAGAAGCTAGTTTCTCATAAATATCAGGAGACCCCTCGGTACCACCAGTCATCTCGGTAATAACAATGTTGCCCGCTCTATTGTCGGGGCTACCAACAAAAATCTTAGGGCCAGATCCATTTTTCTCAGCTATTCGATATTCAGGAACAGACATTAAAGATTTGATTACATCATCAACAATAAAAGGTTTATCTTCTTTAAGTTTATCATCAACAAACTTAGCTGCCAGATTATCGCATGGAGTATGAACACACATTAAGGGAATGTTTAAATGCCTAGCCATATCAACTACTCTCTCATGATTAGCCGAGGATAAACTACGAGAAACTTCACTTATTCTTTTTTTAAGCAATTTTTCTGCAATATTGATTGGAACTCCATACAAATTCAAAACATCTATTTGTAATTGCATAACATCATCTAGACCCGCCAAAGCAGTTCCTCTTGGATGATGTGATATTATCAAATCAATATCTCCTAATTCTTTTGCTAAAAGAATTTCTTCTCCATCAATGTCTATCCCAACTAAAACCTTTTTAATCTCTTTATCGACATTCCCGAATAAAACCCTACTATCAGAAAATGGATTAGATAGTCTCTCGGTATCAAAAAGATCTTTATCTTCCATTTTATCATACTTTGCCTTTAATCTTTGAAGAATTTGATTAATATATTCTTTACTTCTAAAGTCTGCTCGAATACCTTCTTCAATTGCTAAGTTGTATATTTCTTTTATTTTCATATTCTTTATAGTTAGTTGATTTCCTTAATTTCGCCTTTTTTCTCCTTATGAACTTTTTAATAGATTTTGGTAGTTTTTTCTTCATAATATTTTTGCTATTTCTTCGCGAACAACTTGCCGATCATCCCAAGCAATTTTCTTACCATCAGCCACACAAATCCATGGCTCACAGCCCTTGCCAGTAATGATCACACAATCGCCAGATTTAGCAATGCTAATTGATTTATTAATAGCTTCTCGCCGATCTTCTATTTTAATAGGGTCTTTAACATCTTTTGCCACTTGATCAATGATATCTATTGGATCCTCATCGTAAGGATCTTCGTTAGTTATAATTATACTGTCGCAATTATCACTAGCAATCTTACCAAGTACTGGTCTTTTCCATTTATCTCGCCCTCCTCCACAAGCACCCAAAACACATATCATCTTGTTTGGCTTAAAATCTTTTCTAATTGTCTGATATACTTTCTCTAACGCATTTGGAGTAAAGGCATAATCAACAAAAACTCTAAAAGGGGAGTCGATCACTTCCTCCATTCTTCCCTCTACACCACTAACCACAGATAATGATTTATTGATATCTTTTAGACTTAAACCTAGCGACAAACCCACAGATATAGCCATTAATGCATTATAAACATTAAATCCGCCAGGGATACTAATTTTAAAATCAACCCCATCTACCTTAAACATAGATCCCGCAACATCTGTTTTAATGTCTAGTGCTCTAATATCTCCAGAGTCAACACCATAACTATACTTCTTTTTAGCAGAAAAACTAGAAAAGAAATCAAAATGATCATCGTCACTATTTAAAATATGAATATTACTATTGCTCTTAAATAGCTCGCCCTTAGCATTCTTATAATTTTCAAAACCACCATGAGATTCAATATGTTCAGGAGATAAGTTAGTTATTGCAACAATATCAAAATCAATGCAAAGATGACGAAACTGTTTGATGCCCTCAGATGTCACCTCAATAATAATATATTCGCAACCACTATTAACCGCATTTCTAATTGTTTTTTGTATCGTAAATCTCCCAGGCATAGTCATTTTAAGTAGGTTTGGTTCAATCTTACCATTAATATCAAACTTAATCGAAGACATTACGGCAACCTTAAAACCCTGACCCCTCAAAACCGTAGATATCATCTCCACAGTAGTTGTTTTGCCGTTAGTTCCAGTTACTCCAATAACTTTAATTTTCTTAGCAGGAAAGCGATAGACCAAAGCTCCCAAGAAAGGGAGTATCCTATGATAACCACTTAAAACAAACTTCGGTGTAATTTTTCTTAATATTTTAATCATTTTTTCCTAATATTTTTAAAGCCGACTCTATCTTTTCTTCTGCGCTAATCTCTTTGTCGAGAGACGAAACAACATCTTTTGCCTCGGACTTTTTAAAGCCAAGCTTTGTTAATGCCATCAGCACCTCCTCGTCCACTAAAGACATCTTCTTAGACTGTTCCTTGATCTTTCTAGATAGCTCAAAGATAATCGCCTGAGCTTTTTTGTTTCCTAACTTAAAAAGCTCTCCCATAGCCATTGGCTCATTACTCTCAATGGATTGTTTCAAATTAGAGATAGCTGATGCTTCTAGGGCAGCCTTTGGACCAACTCCCGATATTTTCATTAAAAAATCGAAAAGCTCTGATTCTTCCGCTAAGAAAAAACCATATATCTCCCAAGGGTCTTTTTTGCTGTTGGTATAGCAAAAAACATTCAGTTTAACTCCAATCTTTAATCTACTGTCGGATAATCTCTTAGAAGCCAAAAAAACACGATACCCCACACCAGAGACATCTAAGACAATAGACTTTTCTTCTTTTTTAATAACTCTACCAGATAAGTATGATATCATAAGATAATAATAGCATTTTGAGTTTTAATTTTCAATTAAAAGAGCTGTATTTCTAATCCAGTAATGAGTATAAAATAAAGATTGTATTGGAAAGCGGGGGTCATTTCATGCTATCGTTGCGTCGGATAAGACTAGGGCTTGCATTTTCCCTTTTTGCATATTATAATACTTATACTATGCAAAAAAGACGTTTTTTGCTTAATATGAATAAAATAATATGCAAAAAGGACAATTAAGAACAATAATCTCTAGGCAAAAATTAGAAAAAGAAAACCTTCAAAGCATCCCATATATTGATCGCGACAAATTAACTCAAGGTAAAAGATGGATGTCTTCGGAGTTAATAAAAGTTATCTTGGGTCCCCGAAGGTCAGGAAAGTCAGTGTTCTCTTTAATGCTTTTAAAGAATTATGATTTTGCTTATTTTAATTTTGACGATCCAGCAATAGTCAATAAAGACCTTAATCTGTATGAACTCATAGATGAAATTAAATCTATTTATGGAAAAACTAAATATATCTTATTTGATGAAATACAAAACCTTCCAAGTTGGGAATTGTTTGCTAATCGATTACATCGTCAAGGATATAATATTGTATTAACTGGTTCAAATGCTAATTTGCTTTCTATGGAGTTAGCAACCCATCTCACTGGAAGACACCTGCCGATAGAAATACTACCCCTTAATTTTGCCGAAATATTAAGAGCAAATAAGAATAAAAATCAAAACGAACTTCTGGAAAAATACTTAATAAATGGTGGCTTTCCCGAAGTTGTGTTAAAAAATCAACAGCCTTTAGGATATTTAGATATTTTATTTGACTCAGTCTTGTTCAAAGATGTTGTAAAGCGTCACAATGTTCGCTTTTCCGAACAAGCAAGTCAGCTAGGATCATATTTAATAAACAATACTTCAAGTCAATATAGCTCACGAAGATTAACTAATATACTAAACTTTAAAAGCGATGTTACGTTAGAAAAATATTTAGGATATCTGACAGAGGCATATATAATATTCCCGCTTTCTCGTTATTCAGCAAAAGCAGGAATAAGAATTAAGTCGCCTAAAAAAATATATGTGATTGACAATGGTTTTATTACTGCGAAAGCTGTTCAACATTCCCTAGACCAAGGAAAGCTTATGGAAAATCTTGTATTCACCGAATTGATGAAGCGTGGATTTAAACCTAATCACGATTTATTCTATTACAAAACCAGGAATGATAGAGAGGTAGATTTTATTATCAAGAAAGAACATAAGGTAATAGAATTAATACAAGTATGCTATAATATTAGCGACTTTGATGTTAAACAAAGAGAGATGAAATCTCTTCTTGAGGCTAAAGAAGAATTAAATGTCGAAAAACTAACCATACTTACCTGGGATGATGAAAAGACAGAAGAATTAATACATTTTAAGCCGCTATTAAAGTGGCTGACTGAGAAACTTTGACTTTTATACAATTATTTGCTAATCTGACAACAGTTAAATATTACATATATGCCAATAAAAAATGCAGCCAAAAAAGCTTTAAGACAAAACAAAACTCAAAAAGAGAGAAATCTCGTTCGCAAGAAGGCTATGAAAAAGTCTATTAAAGAGATAAACGATCTAACTCTAAAAGGTAAAAGCGCTAAAGATCTACTCCCTAACGCCTACAAAGCAATAGATAAGGCAGCCAAAAGAGGAATCATTAAGAAAAATGCCGCTTCTAGAAAGAAGTCTCAGATAGCAAAAACCGCGAAATAAGCGGTTTTTACAATTTGAAAATGAATAAGTCTAGCGCAATACTGGGATCAATCTTCCCAGTTTTAATATAATAATCATTGAGGGATAGTGTTGAATAGTAATTAACTAGCTCGTCAAAACTAAAACTCTTAGATTGAACGCTGGTTTTGCTAAAAACATAAGGGTTAATTCCAATGTTTCTTAGTCCAAACTTTTGAGCATCTTTTACTGAAACTAAATTGCGAAATTGAAAAAACATCATTGAAAAAAGATAAGGTATAGCGTCTCCCTTTTCAATATGAGAATAAATTAACTTTAGAGATGTTTTCCGATTCTTAGAAGCTATGGCATCTATTGTTTGAAATATATTATTCTCTATGTCTGCTCTTGCCAATAGCTCAACATCCTCTGCTAAAATCATCTCTCCATTTTTATAACTAATTAATTTGTTTATCTCACTAGATATTCGCCAAAGATTATTATTAAAATAATCTATTATTTTTTTAATAGCTAAGCTATTAATCTGGCCACCTCTTTTGGAAACCTCTATATTAATCCAATCAACTAATTCGGCACCATTTAATAAATCAAAACAATATTCCTCGTTAGCTATCTTTTTATACTTTGCAAGAATACTATCTTCTACAATAATTAAAGTTGTATTGCCCACTAAAGATATAATTTCCTTAGTAGACTTGATATTCTTAAGTAGTCCTTTAGCAACAATGGTTTTCTTATTCTCAAATAAAGATCTCTGTTTAAGCGAGTCGACCAAGAGGGGATATACATCTTTTTGCTCTTCAAAATCAAAAACAAACTCTTGCCCGTTAACCAAGCTCTTAACTTTATCTTTTTTTCTATAAGAGTCTTTGCCGTGTATTAAAATTATCATTTTTGACAAACTGGGCAAAATCTTAGTGATCGATTACCCATTTTCCTTATTTGTATAATGCCTCCATCTTCTCTAAAACACTTTTGCCCTTCGCGACCATATACTTTATGCTCTTTCTGAAAAGAACCCTTAGTCCCATCAACTCTGCGATAGTCACTCATACTATCTCCTTTTAATTCAATTGCTTTTAGCAATACCTTTCTAGTAGCATTATATACCGCTACTGCGTCAGCGTCTTTAGCAACAACATACGGGTTTGTTTTAGCCCACCAAAGAATCTCGTCGGAATAAATATTACCAATACCAGATATTATCGATTGATCCATAAGCACTCTTTTAATTATGCCTTTTCTTTTAGATAAAATATCAACAAAATCATTTTTACTAACACTCAGAGCATCTGGGGCTATAGATTCGGCTAATTTCTGAGACAAGTCTTTGGTTTTCCAAACCTCTACCTTGGCAAACTTTCTAGGATCCACCACTGTCACCATATGTTTATTATCCAAAACAAAAACAAAACGAACAAAAGAATTAATTCTCTCGGATAGAAATTTATCCTTAGTAGTCCAGGCGTCTCCATTCTGAGACCAAACACCATACAAAACATGACCTGATATCTTTTGATGAACTAAAATACTAACTCCACCAGATAAATCAAAAATGATGTTTTTCCCAACCCTTCTTAAGCGAAGAATCTCCTTTTTGAAAAAGGAGATTTTTTCTAAATTAGAAACCCTTTGAGGAACATCAGTCCAAAAATCAATTATCTTTCGGGCAACAACTAAATCCGAAAGGGAATTAACAGTATTTTCGACCTCGGGAAGCTCAGGCATAATATTATTTCTTATCCTTCATAACTGCCTCGATCTTTTCTATTATCTCGCTAGGAGTAAAGTGGGCCTTGATAAGAAAGTCTGTTGCTCCAAGTTTAATTCCTCTGTCAACATCATCTCTTTGTCCTAAGTTAGAAAGTATAATTACAGGGATATCGCTCAATTCTTCGTCTTCTTTAATCTTTGCCAAAACTTCAAATCCATCAATTCCGGGCAAGATAAGGTCCAAAAGAACAATATCGGGCTTATTTTCTTTAACCTTTACTACACCATCTTCGCCATCTACTGCACCAACAACATCGTAACCCTCCCTGGCAAGCTTTTGAGTAATTAACTCTCTTAAGAACTTATCATCTTCAACTACTAATATTTTTAAAGCCATATTTTTGTAAAATTGAGAAGATTATAATTTGCTTCGCAATTTTAATTTATTTGTTTTAATATTTTTTCTAATACTTCTTTTGGATCAAAATCGGTTTTAACCAACCAATCCTTAGCTCCTAATTTTTGCGCTAGGTCAATTTCGACAGGCTGACCCGAATTCGAAACTATAATAATTGGTATCTTAATTCCATCTTTTTGCAACTCTTCCATTACTTCAAACCCTCCCATCTTGGGCATAACAATATCTAATAAGATAATGTCGGGGTTTTCTTTTTTAATGATACTTAAGCCATCTACTCCATTGTATGCAACAGAAACAATAAAGCCGTTTTCTTCTAGCTTGTTTCTTAAGACATCAGCTAATATTTCGTCATCATCTATAATCAATATTTTCTTTGACATAATCTATTCTACAACTTTTTCTTAAATTCTTCAAACTCTTGCTCGTTAACAATAGGTAGGGTGAAATAAAAAGTGCTTCCTTTGTTCTCTTCTGATTTAAACCAAATCTCTCCACCATGGGACTCAACTATGTTTTTACATATAAATAAACCTAGCCCAGACCCCTCTACCTCCATTCTTACCACATTGGCAGCCCTAAAAAACTTAGTAAAAAGACGAGCTTGTTGATCTTTAGGGATACCAACTCCCGAATCCTTCACCGAAACTTCTATTTTATTATCTTTTACCTTATGCTTAACCGAAAAAGTTATTTCTCCACCTTTAGGGGTATATTTTAAAGCATTTTCTAATAAATTTTGAGCTACTAAAGTAATTTTTTCTACATCGGCTGCAACGGTGAGATTTTTCTTCTTGACAATATCTAGCTTAAGTTTAATCTCTCTTCTTTCAGATTCCATCTTATAAGATTCAGCTAATGGTTCAATTATTTTTGATATATCAACCATTTCTGGCTTATGAACATATCTGCCTTCTTCTATCCTAGAAACATTTAATAAATCATTAACTAAGTGTATCATTCTTTCGTTAGATTCGTATGTTTTCTCTAACATTTCTTTCTGATCTTTGCTAATTTTTCCCAAGTCGCCATCAACTAACATTCTTATAGTCCACTTAATACCTGACAGGGGAGTTCTTAATTGATGAGCCGCTATTGAGACGAATTCGCTTTTCATTGCTTCTATCATTTTCTCTCTTGTAATATCGTGCAGAGAAACCAAAGTTCCAATGCTTGTCTTGTCGGCAATAATTGGAACAGCCGAGACTTCTAATGTCTGACCATCTCCAGTCTTAACTTCTTCTCTGTGAGCTGCTTTAACCTTGGCAGATGATTTCTTATCCTTCTGAAATGCCTCATTTTTAAGTAAGACTTGAACTATTGCTTTAACAAGATCACTACCGTTAAGATCTTTTAGATATTTACCAACTAACTTCTCGAGATTAGTTCTTAGAAACTTCTCAGCTTTAGGATTGCCCATATCAAGACAATCGTTTTTGTCAAAAACCAATAATCCGTCAGTAAAGTTTGCAATAATGGAAGCTGTTTTCTCTTTTTCTTCCTCAGCATTCTTCCATGCCTCATCGGTCTCTTCTAATATATTCATTAGAGCTAGCCGAGACTCTGCAACCTCTTTGTTTTTAGACTCCAATTCTTTTGTTTTTTCAGAAACAACACTATCAATCCTCTCTTTAAAGTTCTTACTATCGGTAATATCTACTATTGTTAAAAAGTATCCAAAAATCTTGCCCTTCTTATCTTTTCGAACAAAAGTAGAAACAGAAACAGGAAACTGCTCACCATCTTTCTTGGTAAAAGTAAGCTCAACTTCATTTTTGTCATCCCTACTAGACAATATCTTTTTTTTAAAAAGATTTATTTCCTTCTTCTCTAAAAAGAAATCTTCAATACTAGATCCAATAATATCAATTTCTTCATATCCAGAGAGCTTGGTAAAAAAAGGGTTAGCTTCTAATATGAGATGCAAAGGATTAACAACTAAAAAAGAAACTGGAATAAAGTCACTTAAGTCATCAAAATACTGCTGAACTCCAGATAGATTCTCTTTAATGTTTGCCAATTCTTCAGTTTTGATTTTTGATTTATTCATCGCTATTATTTTAACATTTTTAAAAATATTATTCCAGAGATCTAAAAAAGTCTTTGATTTTCTTTTTTAATTCTTTTTAATAAGGCGCTAAACTCCATTTCTTCAAAAAAACTTTCAATATTATTATAACCAGACCACAAAGAATCTTTTAAGTCGAACTTTAAAGAAACATCGTCTTTTATTTTAATAAGCTCGCGACTCAAAAAGGCACTATCTCTACCTTTAATTAATTTATCTTTAACTTTTAAACTATTAATATTCTTGTAAACATTATCTATATTCTTAAACTGAAGAACTAGAGATGTTGCAGTCTTGGGTCCTATCCCTTGAACACCAGGTATATTATCCGACACATCTCCTTTGAGAGCGTTTAATTCTACTAGTTGTTGGGGTATTAGACCAATATAATCTTCTTTAAATTTGAGAGTATCGTAAAGAATAGAATCTTTAATCCCAGCTCTTAGAAGATAAACACTTGTTTTATTATCAATCAACTGGAGCAAATCTCTATCTCCTGTAAGAATAATGGATTTCCATCCTTTCTTAGATTTTATCTGTTTAGCAATGGTTCCGACAATATCATCGGCTTCAAACCCTTTTTTCTCAAAGATTGGAACCTTTAGATTTCTTAATCCTCTTTTTACTTCGTTAAACTGAATAATCAAATCGCTAGGAGTAGATGGTCTTGTAGCCTTATACCCACTAAACTTTTTGTGCCTAAATGTTGGATCGGGCAAATCAAACGAAGCCACTAAAGCGTTGGGTGCCAATTCATCAGTAACACGCATAAGAATAGAGAAGAATCCATAAATAGCATTAACTAAAGTGCCATCTTTTCTTTTTAGTCCAGGTATCGCATGATATGCACGGTGGACTATTGAGTTAGAGTCGATTATTAAACAAATTTTATCTTGCATAAATACATTCAAAATGTTATACTACGATTATCTTGGAAAGCCGGGGTGTCGTATAGTGGTAGTACGCTTGCTTTGGGAGCATGTAGTCCCAGTTCGATTCTGGGCACCCCGAATTTAAAGCGGGATTAGTTGATCGGCTCAACATCACCCTTCCAAGGTGAAGAAACGGGTTCGACTCCCGTATCCCGCTCAGACTAAAAACCCTCATCAGAGGGTTTTCTTATTGTCTTTTAATTTCTTTTTCAAGTCTTCTATTTCTTTTTTCAACTCTATCATTCTCAATTCTCTTCCAGTAGTAAGCTTATGAAACCTTTCCAATTCTTCAACATTCTTCTCTAAATCTGCGGTTCGTTCTTGAATTTTTCCTTCTAGAGAGTCATTAAGCTTAGCTAAGTCTTTCGTTCTTTGTGCTACTTTTTCTTCTAATATATCGTTGGATTGCTCTAGCTGTATCTGATAGTCTTTGATATTTTCCATCATTTGATTAAAAGAGTCTCCTAGATGTTTAATTTCCGATGGACCACCTGGATCTATGCTAGTGTTAAGGTCGCCCTCTCCAACAGCAATATATCCTTGAGATATTTTTTTAATTGGAGTAATGATGAGGTAGTCAAGGATAAGGTATATGAAAACCAGCATTAATATTAACAACATAGCACTAGTGCCTAATATGATTGTAGTCCACATTTTAGTATCTTCTTGAATACCAGCAATAGATGTTCCAATAATTACAACATTGTTATCATATCCAGGATATATTATCGTCTTAATGTCTTCGCCTCCATAAGCCATATCTCTTGAAATAGTTCTTCTAAACATTAAAGCTTCTTGTATTGAATTATCGATATTGGATAAGAGGAATTGAACATCGGCTCGATTATTTAAAACAACTTCTCCATCCGAATCAATGATTGCAACAAACCTCATATCTGCAGAATTAGTTAATTCATTAACAAAACTGCGACCAACACGATCTACAAAGTCTTCTTCAATTGCTGTAAAAGGGGAGAGCACCACTTCGTTAATAACTTGGGCAATAGATATTTTTTCCTGAACTATAACATCTATGGTTTTTGCCTCTTGTCGCTTAATAGAAAAGAAACAAATAGAAATACTGAGAACCAAAATCAAAACGAAAATGGCTTCAATGATATATGACAAAGATATTTTTTGAATCATAAATTTATTTAATAATTTTAAAAATTTTATTATCTTGCATATTCAATAACCCGACTTTCTCGTATAACATTAACTTTTATCTCGCCGGGATATTTTAATTCGTTATGAATTCTCGAAGCAATTTCTTTGGCTAAGCCTCTTGCCTGAAGATCATCTATTTCGTTTGGTTTTACAAAAATCCTAATCTCTCTACCGGCTGCTATAGCATATGATTTTTCTACCCCTCTAAAAGAATTCGCGATATCTTCTAGCTCGGATAATCTCTTAAGGTAACTATCTAGATCTCCTTTTCTGGCCCCGGGTCTTGCGCCTGATATAGCATCGGCTGTTTGAACTAATATTGCTTCAATGCTCTCATAGGGATGCTCTTCATGATGTGACTTTACTGCACTAATGACTTCTTTTTCTATACCAAACTTCTCTAAAACTTTTGCTCCTATTTCAGTATGAGAACCTTCTATCTGGTGATCTAGGGCTTTACCAATATCGTGTAGCAATCCTGCTTTCTTAGCTATTGCAACATTTGCTCCTACTTCAGATGCTAGTGCTGCTGCTAAGAAGCTTGCCTCAACTGAATGCAAAAGAATGTTTTGTCCATAACTTGTTCTAAATCTAAGTCTTCCAATTAACTGAACTAATTTAGGGTCTAATCCTACAACTCCCGTCTCATAAACTGCAAGCTCTCCCGCCTCTTTAATCTGTTTTGCTATTTCCTCTTCGGCCCATTTAACAGTGTCCTCTATTCTGGCTGGCTGTATTCTTCCATCTTTTATTAACTTTTCTAGAGCTATCTTAGCAGTATGCCTTCTAACTGGATCAAATCCAGATATTACCGCAACTTCAGGAGTATCGTCAACGATAATCTCAACTCCGGTAAGCCTCTCTAATGTCCTAATGTTCCGACCTTCCTTACCAATTATTCTACCCTTAACATCGTCGCTAGGCAGGGCAACCGAAGTAGTGGTCAACTCTTGAGCTTGATCTATAGAACATTTCTGAATAACCATAGATAATATCTCTCGAGCCTTGGTTTCGTAACTTTCCCATCCTTCTTTTTCAATCTTTCTTATCTTCTCTAAAATTTCATCGGCATTTTCTTTTTTAACAACCTCTAATATCTGACTTTTAGCGTCTTCTCTGCTAAGGCCAGCTACCGACTCTAACTTCTTATCAGCTTCTTCTTTAAGGGATCCTATCCTTTCCTTAATAACTCTCAGCTGATCGACTTTCTTCTTAAAATCTTCTTCTTTAGATTCGTAATCAATGAACTTTTGATCTAATGTGTTTTCTCTTTTTAAGAGAATACTCTCTCTCTTTAATATCTCGTGGCTCCTTTCATCGTTTTCTTTTTTAATACCCTGAGCTATCTCGGCTGCCTCTTCCTCTGCCCTTTTAATGATACTTGAAGCCTCTTCCTCTGCCTTTTCAATCTTCTTTAAAGTTTTGGATTCTACTGTTTTGTAGTTTCTGGTTGCAATAGATTGTCTAGTATAATAACCCAGTATACAACCAATAACCAACAAACCGAAACCGACTCCGAAAAACATAAGGTCTGTCATATTTTTTTGTCAAAGCTTAGCAATTAGATACATTCGCATCAATCATAGAAAAACTGCCCGTTATTCTAATAGGGGAATAATTATCGTATAAATGAATAGTTTTAATTATGATCATTTCTTCCAAATAAAGCTCCTGCACCAAAATACTAAGATTCAATTGTTTAATTAATAACTAATACTATTTTACCAATTAAAAGGAAAAAAGGCAAGGATCAGTCTTATCCAACGCAACACTAGCATGAAATTTATGATTATATTCCATAATTAAGGAGCCTGGCTCCTTAATCTAACCTCCTTAATTCATACTTCGCTTAATTAAGGGGCTTAGCGCCTTAATCTAGGCTCCTTAATACTTCTCTAAAAAAAAGAGGGATCAACTCCTCTTTTCGTTAAGGAGCTAAGCTCCTTAATCCGACCTCCTTAATCTAGGATCCTTAACTTTCTACATACTTCGCTTAATTAAGGGGCTTAGCGCCTTAATTATAAAAACAGCCCCTCTTGATTGAGGAGCTGTCTAATCTCTTAATTATTAAAAGCCTGCTAATTTATTAAATAACCCATTCACAATACTTCCAAAAAACATCCTCACTTCTCCAAATGGAGTTGTTTCTTGCCAATCAGGGAGAGGAAGCTGAACACTAACAGCTTTTGTTACAGAACAAGAATATGTGCCGTCACTTACTGAGAACACAATGTTCTTAGAGCCAGCTTCAGTAAATGTGGTCGTTGGATTCTCTAATAAAGAAACTGATGGATTGGCACTAGGAAAAGTCCAATTATAGCCAATAACCCCTCCATAAACACCTGCATTAATTGGCTCAAACAATGCTATCTCATCTACTTCTGGTTTATCAGGAGTATTGTGAATACCGTCGACATAAGGATAGCAGTGATCCTTTGTGGTAAAGGGAACCGTTACGGGAGTAGACCATGAACTATATCTTTGAGGAGAAACAGATTTATCAATATTTCTACCACGAATACTTATAGTATAGTTTGTTCCCCAGTTAATTTGAGAGTAATTGTCGCAACACTTATTAGAACATGCAGGGTCAAGATCTGTATAATTCCATGTAATGTTTTCAATAGAACTCTTCTCTCCAGTTAAGGTAAGGGCTGAGCCAAACTTAATTTCATATTCATAAGTATAGTTGGGATCTATGCTATCAGCACTATTCTTCCATGTTATACTGTGAGGCATCCTAGATTGATTACAGTAACTACTATCTGCCGTTGCGGGAACACTAGGATTACTAATTACAGGGGTTGGTATAAAAGGAAATGTTGTTTCTACTTTATAATCAGGGCTAGATCCACTAAAGCTTATCCATCCAATAACTGTGCCTCCACCCCAAGCGTAATTTTGAAATTTACCATTATCATCTACAAATACTCCATAATCAGGGCTAGATCCACTAAAGCTTATCCATCCATCCCAACCTCCTGTGTTTGCACTTAAAGATCCACTACAACCCGAGGTGAAAACAGAGCAAGCCCTTGCCCAGCCACTAAGCTCTTTTGTGCTTAAATCAACTTTTGCCGAATACGATCCACTAGGAAATGGTCCTGATGGGTCAAAATGAATCCAGCCAATATTACTAGACCAAGCATAACCAGTAAGATTTCCGTCTTCTTCAATGTTAACCCCATAACTTACTTTGCCTGTGTGATTAGTATTATTAAAACTTATCCAACCGATAGTATCAGACCAAGCATAGCCAGTAACATTATGAGCTGTTGATGCGCTAACGCTACCACCGACAAAAAATAAGGAGAGAGCTAAAAACGAAAATAATAATTTTTTCATATTTTATTTAATTAGTTTCTTCTTCACTAACTTGCAAACAATCGACATTTATAAGATTGACCTCTTTATCTCCTACAAAAATAGGGAAATAACCACAATTCTCATTTTCTGCTTGTCGAACTACTTCCATTATAGCATATTCATATCCTTGGGCTCTAAAATAATCTACAACCTTTAGAGAAACATCCCAAGCCACATAGCTACAAACCAAAATCGCAAACGCCCAAATCAATATTTTTTTAACTATCTCTTTGTTAAATTTCATATTATTTTTTTATTATAACTAATTTTAGCAAGCAATATTTAAAAGTCAACCCTTTGAATGAATGCTTTGAATTAAACCCAGACCAATAAATGTAAATATTAAACTACTGCCACCATAGCTAACCAGAGGTAAAGGAATTCCAACAATAGGCAAAATGCCCTGGTTCATCCCTATATTAACAAATGCTTGAGAGATAATAATAATTAGAAAACCGGAACAAACGATTCTTGAAAAATTATCTGTAGAGCTAAATATTATTTTTAAAATGCGCCAAATTAATATAAAAAATAGAATAAACAAGACAGAAACTCCCACAAAACCCATTTCTTCAGCGATTGAGGCAAAGATAAAATCTGTTTTAGCCTCGGGTAAAAATCCATATCTAGTCTGAGATCCCTCACCAATACCTGTGCCCCAAAGACCGCCACTACCAATTGCAATTTTAGCTTGCTCTAAATTCCAACCAACACCTTGAACATCGGCAGTGGGTTCCAAAAATCCAATAATCCTTGATTTTTGATAATCTTTTAATAAAAAACTCCAGCCACCTAAAAACAATAAAGACCCAATTAGGGTAAGTATAACAAAGTGCTTAATTTTAATCCCTGATAAAATCAAAACCCCAACCCACAAAAATACTAGAATGATTGACGAACCTAAGTCCGGCTGAAAAAAAGTAATGGCTGATGGTATAGCAATATATATTCCTGAGAATATGATATGGCGTATCTTATACATCTCTATATGACGAGACGAAAAATATTTCGCCAAAAGAATAATCAAAACTATTTTAATAAACTCAACGGGATCGAAAGAAAAAGGACCTATCAAATACCACCTCCTTACATCCCTTACCGCTGGAGCAAAAACAAAAAGTCCTAATAATAATATTATGCCAATGGAATATAGGGCAAGAATTAAGGCCGAGCTCTCTTTAAGAACTCTCCAATCAAAAAAGCTTATAGCTACCATTAAAATTATTCCTAGACAAAGAAAGAATATTTGCTTTTGAGCTACCACTAAATTAGATTCGTTAAATCCATAAATAGATAATATTCCAATTAAAGATAATACCGACGCAACCAAAACAATGACCCAATCCAATCTTTTAATGTGATCTAAAACTTTTTCCATAATTCGGTTTCATTTAATTCTTTTATTCCTAATTTTTTAGCTTTATTAAGTTTTGTTCCGGGATTATTGCCAACGATAATAAAATCTAACTCTTTGCTAACACTTTCCAAAACTTTGCCTCCCAAAGATACTATTTTCTCCTTAATCTCCTCTCGGCTACGAGAAAGAGTCCCAGTAATAACAAATTTCTGTCCGCTTAATTTACCTGATTTTTTCGTCGCAAAAATAACAACACCAGAATCCTTTAATCTTTCTAACAACCTAATATTCTTCTCATCTCTAAACCAATCATATATATTATGTGCAGTAACCTCACCAATATCTTTTATGCTCAATAAATCCTCATAAGACATATTCTTAATACCATCTATACCTTTACTAGCCAACAAAGACGCTGTTTCCTCTCCAACATTTTCAATACCTAGTGCAAAGATAAACTTGGCAATCTCTATCTTCTTACCATTCTCAATTGAATTAATGGCGTTAGACGCCATCTTGTCTTTAAAGCCCTCTAGCTCCAAAAAATCTTCTTTTTTTAAGAAGAAAACGTCTGCTGGGTTATCAATCTTACCAATATCTACCAGTTTCTCAACTACTTTCTCGCCCAATCCAACAAGGTTAAATCCTTTTCTGGAAATAAAATGAGCTATCCTTCTTTTTTTTCTTTCTGAACAGTTAAAATTAGGACAACGCAATATCAAAGAACCCTTTTTTTCTTTTAAAACACTAGTTTTACAAACAGGACAAATTAAAGGCATCCTAATCTTTTTCTCTGAACCACTTCTTAATTCCGGCATTACTTCTATAACATCGGGGATAACATCTCCAGCTCTTCCAACTATTACAGTATCGCCAATCATAAGATGCATATTATTTATCTCGTCATAATTATGTAGCGTTGCCCTAGAGACAACCACTCCTGCGATATTAACTGGCTTTAAAATAGCAACTGGAGTTAAAACCCCAGTTCGACCAACTTGAACATCAATTCCTTTGACTATTGTCGTTGCTTGCTTTAATTCAAACTTATAAGCTACTGCTCCACGAGGTGCTTTACCGGCTACTCCTGCCCTTTCAAACAGTTCGTTATCATTAATCATAACAATCACACCATCTATCTCGTAGGGGATAGAGTCTCTTTTCTCCTTAATCTCACTATAAAAAGAGAAAACATCTGTTATTGTTTTACAAACTCTACTAATAGGGTCAGTTTTAAATCCTAGTGCCTTTAATAGTTCATGTTTTTGAGAATGATACTTTATTCCATCGATAACAATGTCGTAAGCAAAAGAGTCTAACTTTCTAGATGCAGCTACTTTGGGATCTAATTGCCTTATTGATCCTGCAGCAACATTTCTTGGATTAGCGAAAACCCCATCTTTATTAAGATCTTTGAAGTTTTTTTTAGACATAAAAACTTCACCCCGAACAGTTAATTGACCACTATAGATATTATTAATAATGTTATGCATTTCTTTAGGAGCGTCTTTCAAGACAAGACTAATATCTCTTAGCTTTAAAGGAATTGAATCAATTGTCTTAATGTTTTGAGTAACATCCTCTCCCACCAAGCCATCGCCCCTTGTAGCGCCAACCGATAACACCCCTTTATTGTAAATAGCTTCAAATGCCAAGCCGTCTATTTTTTGTTCGCAATAAAATTCAAAAGAATTAATACCTAGAACCTTTTTTAATCTCTCTAACCAATCCAAAACATCGTCCTGAGAAAAAGCATCACTAAGTGAAAGCATTGGCCTCTCTCTTTTAAACTTCTTAAAACCTTTTAGTGGCTTACCCCCTACTTTTTGAGTAGGGGAATCAGGTGTAATATATTCTGGAAAATTTATCTCTAAATCAAACAATTCTTTTTTAAGAGAATCTAGTGCTGACTCTGAAATTTCTTGTTTATCTAAAACATGATATAGATATCGGTGATGATTTATTAGATTCTTAAGATTTTCTATTCTTTTTTTGGCTTGTTCTTTTTGCATATTAGTTACCAACTTCTAGCGCTCGACGGGTATCTCTAAATGTCCCAGTTGATACGATGCAATAGAAAGCCCTATTACAACGAGTATTCCCAGAAGGTAAAATATCTACATCATATTTAAATTCGTTATTGTTATAAGAAATATTATGATCTACAACTGTCTCGCTACCTAGCTCGTGATATAAATAAAATAAAGCTCGCTCAACGCCAGCATCAGCCATATAAAAAGCCATTACCGAGTTTTCAGAACCTTGAGTCATCTTAATTTGTTTTAGTATTATTGTCGACATACCCAAAACAATACTAAGCACTATTGCCATTATAACTACACTAAAATACATTGCTGATCCTTTGTTGTTTATCATATCTTTGTATTTAATCTTCTTTGAGATATTGTTGTTTGAAATCTTATCGTAGAGCCACTTCGAGATTCTGCCGTTATGAGTATAGCTACCTTTGTTTGATCGTCCCCAGAAGAATTCCACGAACTTCCTGCATTACTAAAAGATAATTGAGTAATTTTAACGGCGCTTGATGTTAATGGAAGAAAACCAGTATCGGGAGAAATACGCACTTCTATGCTATTATCTTCATAATTAAATCTGAAGCTTTGAATTTTATCATCTGAGTTTAAGAAAATAAGCGTATTGCCACCACTAAGAGTATAATTATAACCATTACTATCTTTCTTTGCCATCCTAATGGCTCTAGTCATATATTCTAAAGCATAACTAACCTCCTCAATCATTTTTTGATTATCAATCATATTTCTTTGGAGTTTTACTGTTGATATTAAAGCCCCCACAAGACCAGAAATTACTATCATAAAAATACCAAAAGAAATAACTAGCTCTATTAATGTAAATCCTTTTTTCATAAAATTTATCTCCAGTTATAAAGATGATTTTTAACTGTTAAGCTATTGTCCCACCAATAAACAGTAGACTCTACCTCTATATAGTCCCCATGATCTGTTATTGAAATGCCTCTTTTAAATATGGAGTATTCTGCATCGATATAAACTAATTCATTTAAGTTATCAATGCTTCCTCTTTCTGTTAATGTTCTTGTATTATAAGCTACCTCGCAATAAGAGCAGTCGGTAGGAATTCCGGTTAACCAATTTCTATGATTTAATAAATTATCATCTCTAATATTTCTCACAATTTCTACGCCCTCACCAGCTAAATAAGCGGCCTGTAGGCGAAGAACTCCATCATTACTTGCCGATATTGTAGTATGCAATAACGCCGAAACCCCCGAAATACCAACAGTTAGAATAAACATTGCTATCAACAACTCTAAAAATGTCATTCCTTTTTGTAGTTTGTTCTTCATTGTATTTCTATGCGACCATATTTATTAACATTTATAGTCCTCGTATTTGTACTATCACTCTTTGGCGCTATTTCAATATAAGCATTATCATACTGAGAAGTCCAAGAACTTCCAATTGTGCCAATGAAAGTTTTAGGATGGGGCGGAACAAAAACTATAACAATTTCACTGCGAGACACTCCTATTTGGCTCGTCTTCATCGAAACTATTTTACTTTTTTCTATTCTTACTGTTTCTAACACAGAAGTGGTCAACCCATCTGTAGGGTCGTCTGGATTTATAAAATAAACTATTCTTTCGTATTCATCACTATTATTAATAAACCTAATACCATAAGCAACAATCCTATCGGCAGGAGCCCCTTCGTATTCCTCCAAAGCCATTGTCATACTGATAGCATTTTTAATATCCTGCGCAACCGATTGAACCTCACGATCTAAATCAACAGCACCACCCAAAGAACGAAAATTAAGCAAAGTAGCACTCGTTATGATAATAATCAAAGAAACAGTTACTAACATCTCTATTAAAGTAAATCCTTTAGAATATTGCATTAATGTTTATTAAATCAAGATACCAATTTAAAATTTCACTTCCATAAAA
>JAQVRO010000005.1:0-1693 GCA_028701035.1 Minisyncoccota bacterium | reverse complement strand
GTTACACAATAAAAGTCACCAGCCGTAGATAGTTCAATAGAGACACAATATTTTGTATTATTAGTTAAACAACTAATAGCTGCTGTAGACTTTTTCTGACTATTTATATCATCTCTTAGCGCTTGCAATCCCTCAATTGTATTTAAAGTCCCGGCATTACAAACATTTGCATAACTATAATTGTATCTATTAAAAATGATTTCTGCTACTGGTCTAACCTGACCCATTGCCGAAATTATTCTTGAATCTCTAGCCCTTTCTTGCGCCCCACTAAAGTTAACTACCACAGCAGAAGCAAGAATACCAATTACTGCTACTACCACCAACAACTCAATTAATGTAAAACCTTTTTGTTTCATTTTTTTGTTTTATTAAAAAATAAGCGACCTTTAATTAAACTGCGCTAAGTTGATAAATTGGAGTCAATACCGACATTACCACAAACCCTACAAGCCCTCCAACTAAAGCGATCATTGCTGGCTCCATCATCTTTACCATGGTATCCAGCGACCTATCAACATCTCCTTGATAGAATGATACTACATTCTTTAGCGAACTGTCAATATTACCAGTCTTTTCTCCGACAACTATCATCTGAATAAACAAGACGGGGAAGTGATCGGGATACTTAATTAGTGTTTCACTTATCATCTCCCCGCGCCTTACACTATCTCTTGCCTCATACATAATTTCTCTATAAGAATTGCTACCTAATACTCCGGCAGTAACTTCTAGGGCTTGAACAATTGGAAGACCTCCAGCCACTAGTGTAGATATGTTTTCAGCTATACGAACAAGATTAATCTTTTTAACAAAATCTCCGATAACTGGTAATTTTAAAACAACAATGTCTATTAATTTTTCTCCATCGGGTGTTTTACTAAAAGAACGGAATAAAAATGCGAAAGTAGGCAATAATAATGCGGGAACCCACCACCACTGCTTAAAAATATCTCCCGAGTTGAGAATTAATCGTGTGCTCCAAGGTAAATCCATATCAGCAAAAACATCTTTAAGACCTGGTAAAACGAAAACTACTAACAGTATCAATATTCCAACTAAAACTACCATAATAAATGCTGGATATATCATAGATGATATAATCTTACTATTAAAGTTATGCTCCTGCTCTAGGTGATCGGCTAAGTATTCAAGAGTCTCGGATAAACGACCAGAAGCCTCACCAGACTTTACCATACCGATATAAAATGGATTAAATGTCTTGGGAAATGCAGATAACGCCTGAGACAAAGACTCTCCTCCTTCAACCTTTACTGCTAACCCCTCAATTTGATCTTTAAATTTCTTTTTATTCGTCTGTTTAGAAATAGATCTTAGGGATTCAACAATGGGAACTCCAGATTGAAACATAATTGCTAACTGTCTAGAAAAGAGAACCATATCTTTACCGGATATAAACTGAAGAACGGTAATTTCGGCAGAATAAACACTATCCTTCTTTTCTTCTAAAAAAGTTACATAGATTTTGTTCTTTTTTAAAACACCAATAGCATCCTCTCTCGAAGAGGCTTCTACAACTCCCGATTGCATTTGTCCGCTTTCTAGTCTTCCTTGATAATCAAATTTCATTTTACTAATTAATTAACAAAATCTTGTAATTCGCTAGGTCGTCTTGAATAAACTAGAGCGTCGTCTATTGATATCTCTCCTCTCTGAATTAAGTCGGCCAAAG
>JAQVRO010000004.1:27968-32123 GCA_028701035.1 Minisyncoccota bacterium | reverse complement strand
CTCGTTTTGATTAATGGGAAGATCTCGGAAAAAGGGGACATGGTTAACAAGGAAGACCATGTTGTATTAAAAGAAAACAAAAAAGAATACAAATATATTGCATACTACAAGCCTTGTGGTTTATCAACGCAAGATCATCCAGGAAAAAGAAGCGTCATTACCGACTGGGAAAAAGAAGGAGTGTATCCTGTTGGAAGATTAGATAAAGATTCTGAGGGTCTTTTAATCCTTACAAACGATGGGCGTTTTGCCAGAGAGGTTCTGTCAAGAAAAAAAGATTATGAAAAAGAATATATTGTTACTGTAAGAGAAAAACTACATCCTAGCGTTGTTAGGGTTCTTGGGGAAGGAATGAAATCAAGAGTTTTGGGAAACCTTCTTCCTGTTAAGTCCGAGATTGTAAGTGACAAAACCATTAGAATGATTTTGAATGAAGGAAAGAGACATCAGATTAGAATTATGCTAAATGATTTATCATATACTGTAGTTTCCTTAAAGAGGGTTCGTGTTGGTAATATATTTCTAAATAATCTTAATCCAGGAGAGAGCGAAGAGTTTAATCGTTAAGATTATTTAAGAGAAGCAGAGGATTGGATGAGAGTAATGATCTATATGGGCATAGTTGCTTTTATACTAATACTGTTAGGTTTGCGAGGATAGGTGGTTTTCTTCTTTTTTTTATGGTATAAGTATTTTTAAAGAATGATTGAATGGCACTTTAACAAAATTGTATCGCTGTTAATTATAAGTAGCGCTTTGAATATTATTACTAACATTTAGCGCGCTGCTTGTAATAGTGGCAAGGATGGTTATTATGGAGATTCAAAAAAAGATTATATCTTTAGAGGACGAGCAAAGAGAAATTCAAAGAAGAACCGCTATAGAGCATTTAGATATTCTTCGCAATAAGACAATAAACTTTACCTTTATTACAAAAATAAGGGTAGGGGTTCAGGAGGGTGATTTTACTCTCAGGGATATTGGGACAACCGAAGAGGAATTGGAGCAATTTTGGGTTAATGGTTGTAAGATATCGGCTCGAGAATGTCTTAACATCCTTCGTCAGGGAACCGAATATTATGATATAAACTTAAGATATTTAAGATCTGATGTCGAAGATGGGAAGTTTTCCTTAGGTGATATTGAGACAACCGAAGAAGAGTTGGAAGAGTTGCGAATTAGATGCGCTAGATCGTTGGCTCACAGATATCTCGAATTACTTCGACTAGAAATACCCGAACCTGAGTTTTACTTTAAATTTTTGAATTTAGGGGTCGAAAATGGTGATTTTACTCTCGGGGATATTGGGACAACCGAAGAGGAGTTGGAAGAATTACGCCATATTTCTGAATGTGTTTAAGGGCTCGTTTGTTATAAAAAACAATTGAGCTCATTTATTTTAATTCATAATAAAAGATTAGGGCCTACTTTTTAGTATGCCCTTTTTTATAATACTCTCCCGAGAAGAGCTTTTTTCTAAACTCGGGATCTTTGGGGGTTGGTTCGGCCCCCATCAATGGGATGCTCTTAGTCTTCCATCCCAAGGGTCGTTTTTCTCTTGTCATTTTAACCAGCTCCAATTTTAGATGAACAATATTTATATCATTATTTTATAGTCTTAATGAATTTTTGTCATTAAAGTACATTAAGATTAATATTGGTCTTTCTTTCTTTTTAAAATACATTATGATATAATTTGATAATAATAATATGGAGAGAGAATTAATATCAGATCAAGATAAGAAAGTGTTTGACGAATATGTAGAATCGTTAAACTTGTCTTTAGAAGATTTTAATAAAGACATTTTAGATGTTGGTAGTGGTTTTTCGGAGTTTGCAAAGTATGCAAGAGAAAACAATATAAGCTCTTCGGTATTTAGCTTAGATCCAATTCGAAAAATGGAAGAAACAGAGAAAAGTGTAAAGGGGATTGTTGAAAAATTACCTTTTAGAGATGAATCATTTGATCTTATTATCTCTCATTGTGCTATTCCTAATATTTTCATAGGCGAAGATCTTCGCAAGATTGAAGCTAGCTTTCTTGAAATGATGAGAGTGCTTAAGAAAAATGGAGAGATTCGTCTTGGAAATGTTTTAAAAGGCGACATCTATCCAAATCAAAGGGATTTCGTTCTTAATCTTAATCAGACATTAGATAAGTTAAAAGAAGAATTTAATGTAGAAATTGAAGAAAGATTAATACCCAATCGTGTTAATTATGAATATCTTAAAGATGGATCCAAAAGAGGTTTGTCTAAATCTTATTTTGTTAAAATTAAAAAAATAGCATGAAAAAACAAATAAATCTCGTAAAGGAGTTTCATAATAAATTTAATGTTCCAGTGTTAGATAGTCCATCTTTGTCGTCTGAAGATAGATCAGCTTTTAGATATAGGCTAATGAAGGATGAAGTGGATGAGTATTTATCTGGGGTTAATAATGGTGATATTAAAAACGTTGCTAAGGAGCTTTCGGATATACTCTATACGGTATATGGAACAATTTTAGAACACGGACTCCAGGATATAATAGAAGGCGTTTTTGAAGAAGTACATAAATCGCAAATGAGTAAAGATTATCATCAATACAAAATGATTAAAGGTGATAACTATTCTGAGGCAGACATAGATAAGTTTTTTAAATAAAATTTATTTCAGGCAAAATTAGTTAAAAAATGAAAATAATTAATCAGCTACTGAATAAAAAAGATTTTATTGATTACTTAGAAAGTAAGCATTTCAGTAGAGGCGTTGATAAGATTATACTTCATCATACAAGCGATAGTATAGAGAGTTGGAATGGTGAGTCCTCAATTTTAGATTATAAAAAAACATATGAAAGTAAGGGGTGGAAATCGGGGCCACATTTATTTATTGCTCCAGAAGGAATTTATCTTTTCACTGATATGAATATTCAGGGAGTTCATGCTAACGATGGAAATAAGAATAGCATTGGTATAGAAATGGTAGGTAATTATGATATTTTTTTTCCGAGTGGTTGTATTTGGGAAAATACAGAATTAGTCTTAACAAGCCTATTAAAGAAGTTTAATTTGGAAATTAAAGATATTCATTTTCATCGCAGGTATAATGCTAAGAAAAGTTGTCCTGGCAAGGCCGTAACTAAAAAAAAGATAAGAGAAATGTTAAAGTTATGCTAACAGAAGAAGGGTTTAAGCAACTTGTAGAAGAGGGTATAAAAGATATTCCTGAAAGAATATTGAAGAATATGGGGAATGTTGAGATTTGCATAGAAGAGGAGCCCAATTCTTTCCAAGTTAAGAGGTTAAAAGAAAGGGGCAATGTCCTTGGTTTGTACGAGGGTGTTCCTAAAAATATAAGATGTTCTTATTGTTTTATTCTTCCAGATAAAATAACAATATTTAGAAAACCAATAGAGCGAATGGCAAAAGACAAAGAAGACTTAAAAAGAATTGTAAAAGATACAGTTTGGCATGAAATAGCACACCATTTTGGATTTAGTGAAGAGGGTGTGAGGAATCTATCTAGTAAACGCAACAAAAATGAGAATTAATAAAATACATTTTGTTACTGGAAATCAATCAAAGTTTGATTATGCAAAGAGTATTTTTGAAGAAGAGGGCATTAACATTATTAAAACGGAGTTAGATATAACAGAAGTGCAAGATTCTGATTATTTAGTTATAGCAAAACTAAAGGCAAAGGAAGCTTGGGAGAAATTAAGAGAGCCATTATTCATTCATGACTCTTGTTGGGCAATACCATCGTTAAATGGTTTTCCTGGACCATATATGAGGTATGTTAATGAGTGGTTTAGCCCCAATGATTTTATTAGCTTAATAAAAGGTAAAAAAGATAAAACTATTATTTTGAGATCTACGGTTGTATATATTGACGATAAGAATTTAAAAGAATTTAGCCAAGAAAATCACGGTTCTTTTTTAGAGAAACCATATAGTGGTTATTCTGATAATTCTCTTGATGCCGTTGTTTCTTTTTCTAAATCTGGAAAATCAATAGCTGAACAAAAAGAAGAGGGAAGTTTTGTTGTCAAAAAAGACAACTTAGTTTGGGGTAATTTTGTTAAATGGTTGAAAGAGAATAATAGTTATTGGCAAATTTAACAATATATGATATATATTAATCATAAAAAGGAGGGGGTGATTATGGAAGG
>JAQVRO010000004.1:0-27868 GCA_028701035.1 Minisyncoccota bacterium | reverse complement strand
TTGTCAAAAAAGACAACTTAGTTTGGGGTAATTTTGTTAAATGGTTGAAAGAGAATAATAGTTATTGGCAAATTTAACAATATATGATATATATTAATCATAAAAAGGAGGGGGTGATTATGGAAGGGAGAGAAACGGTAAAAGACCTTTCTCTCCCTATACTTTTAATGATTTTATAGTATAATATTATAAAATATGATACATGGCGGATTCATTATGAGCTATTTTGGTATAAAGAACTAGTCCAGAAATTGATTAGTTTGTTTTTTATTTTAATTAAGGTATAATATGATTAATAAATATATGTTTAAAAAAATAGCATTAGTTGGATTAGTTTTAATTGTGCTCGTGGCATCGTATTTTTTCTTTTTAAAGAACAACGAAGAATCTTTTGAGATAGCATATGAATCTTTTCAAGAGGAGAATGATTATTATTCTATAGATATGGTTAGAGTTAGCGAAGATAGCTTCGGATCGGAGAGAATCAATAATATTATAGATCGGAAATCTTTAGAATTTAAAGAAATGGTCGAAGACGATGTCATTTTGTTAAGAGAAGATGGTTTTGACTTTTCTTATTACCTAAGCATTTCAATTGAAGATCATCAAACAGAACAATACATATTCTATGTTTTGAATTTTGGAGAATATACTGGTGGAGCCAATGCTAATCAATATGTAAAGACTATTGGCTTAGATAAAAAAAGCGGTGACACTATTCAGTTATCTAATATTGTTGACAAAGACTTAGTTATGGATAAGGTGATAGAGAAATTATTACCCTTAGATAATGAAGGATATTTATTTGATGGTGCTATAGAAGAATTATCTTTTTCTGATCTAGAAAACTTCTATATCAAAGACGATAAATTGGTTTTTCTTTTTCCTAAGTATTCAATTGCTCCCGGAGCAGCTGGAATAATTGACATTGCGATCGATATGAGCGAGTTGGGTTATAATGGACGTTAAGGGAAAGTAGAATTTTATTTCTTTCTATGCTATAAGGCGAATAGAACTTATGGTTCTTTAAAAATTAGGAGGGTTAGAATGGAAAGAGACGCACTAGAAGCGCTGTATAGCGCTAAAACATTTATGACTGGGCATTTTGTATATGCCTCGGGCATGCATGGTGAGGATTATATCAACAAAGATGCGATATATCCTCATACAGATAAGATCTCAGACCTTTGTCGCCTTATGGCCGAGGGCTTCAAAAGAGAATGGATAGAGGTTGTTGTTGGGCCTGCTATGGGTGGCATCGTGTTATCTCAGTGGGTGGCGTACCATTTATCTAACATGTCAGGTCGTAAAATTCTAAGCGTTTACGCTGAAAAGGAAAAAGGACATTTTATCTTTAAGCGTGATTATAGTAAAATCGTGGCTGGAAAAAATGTGCTGGTTGTGGAGGACATAATTAATACTGGAGGAACTGCCAAGGATATTGTAGACTTGGTCCGCAGTGTTGATGGAAGAGTCTTCGGGGTCTCTGCTATATGCAACAGAGGAGATGCGACCAAAGAAAGTTTGGATGTTCCCGAACTAATTAGTTTAGTCGACATCAAACTAATTAGTTGGTCTCCAAATGATTGCCCGCTCTGTCAAAAAGGAGTTCCAGTTAACGTTGAATTTGGAAAGGGAAGATACTTCATTAATGGAGGTATTATTCCTATTGATTAAGGAGTCTTTATTGACTCCACTTTTTTTTGTAAAATATGAATATGAATAGTGTTCTTATTATTTTAAAATTTAATTAATTGTGGTATAATTGTATTATGATAATCAGAAAAGCAAAACCTAAAGATGTTTTAGAGGTCGCGCGTTTATCTTATAATTCTGCAATATTTCATAAAAAACTTACACCTTATTATGATATTGATAAGAATGCTCAAAAAATATTAGAAGAATCTTTGGCAAAGAACATTAAATCTTCTAATGGTCGTATTTTTGTTGCCGAAGAAAGTGATAACATTATTGGGTATTTGCTAGCTTTTAAGATAAACAGAGAGGAGATGTTTAAGATTAAAAAGGCGGGACTCATTGCCGATATTTTTATATCAGAAGACTTTAGAAAGATTGGAACAGGAGAGGGTTTAGTAAAAGAGTGTTTTAACTGGTTTAAAGAAAATGGTATTAGTTTTGTAGAAATAAGTGTTGAGGTTTCTAATAGTGGTGGATTGAAATTCTGGAATAAGATGGGATTTAAAGATGTTTGTGTTTTAAAATATAAGAAAATATAATATGGCAAGAACAAGAGCAACAGCTTTGGTTAAAAAAGACAATTGTATTTTAATGATGCATCGGTATAATAACGGTGAAGAGTATTGGGTTTTGCCCGGTGGAGGATTAGAAGAAGGCGAGACAATTGAGAATGCCACGCTAAGAGAGTTGAAAGAAGAAACATCGATTAATGCGACAATTGAAGAAAAAATAATGGACTTTGTAGATGACAAAGGGGATCGACATGTATTATTTTTGTGTAATTATTTATCGGGAGAAGTAAAGTTAGATGATAATAGTGAAGAGGCTAATAATTATGACCCTAATCAAACATATATCCCTCAGTGGGTAGACATTAAAAGAGTTAAGAATTTAGTAATGTATCCAATTAAACAAAAAGAATATTTATGCAAAATAAAATAACAATTAATACAAATCATGGAGAGATGGTTTTTGAAACATATAATGACGATGCTCCAAATACAGTAAATAATTTTATTCACTTAATTGACAAAGGTTTTTACAATAACACTATATTTCACAGAGTTATAGATGGATTTATGATTCAGGGCGGAGATCCTACTGGAACGGGAAGGGGTGGCCCAGGGTATAGTTTTGATGATGAAATAAATCCAGATTCAGAATTATATCAAACAGGATACGAGAAAGGCGTTGTGGCTATGGCTAATGCTGGCCCAAATACTCAAGGTAGTCAATTTTTTATTATGGTTGCCAATTGCCCTCTTCCACCGTTATATACAATATTTGGTAGGGTAATATCGGGTCAAGATGTTGCTGACAAAATATCTTTAGTAGATAGAGATATGAATGATAAGCCCTATGAAGACATAATAGTTAAAACAATCATTCATGATTAGCTTTTTAATAGCTGTTATAATAGAATTCTTTTTGTTAATTGCATTTATCGGCTTGGCAATATCTATTATTATTTTTGCATTGTTTGGAAAAGGCGAATCTTTTAAAGAATTTATAAATAAAATATTTCCCCAGAAGAAGGATTGACTTTGTTATTATTGTAAGTTATAACCAAGTCGTCCTTCTATGGAGGTATAGTAATGAACACAATGAAAAAGATATTTATTGTAGTCGCCATAATCATTATTTTAGCGGTTTTTGGTAGCTTGGTATCGCAGGAAAGAGCAAGCATTACGGCTTCTGGTCATTCCGACTGGTATCCTGTAATGTGGGAGGAAGATGGTCAAATTATTGGCATCGGTCCAGAAGTGGTGGCCAAGGTCTGCGAAGGGCTTTACATTGATGTCGACTTTTCGCATATTGATTCTTGGGATAATATTCAAGAATCGGCAAGAACGGGAGAGGTCGATATAATCGTAGCGGCCTACAAGACTAAGGAGAGAGAAGAATATATGGTATTTTCGGATCCATATACCGTAGACCCGGTAGCGGTATTCTCCTTGAGAGATGTTGACCTAGTTCAAGACAGGGGTCTTGGAACCATAGGTGACAGCTATGGTCAAGAACTAGACGACAGAATATCTAGTGGGGAGATTGACCTTACTAGAGTGGAAACGCCTCAAGAGGCATTTCAGATGGTGTCTAGTGGGGAAGTAGATTATTTTCTCTACAGTAAATATGCTGGAGAGAAAATGATTGAAGACTTTCCTGGAGTGGAAGTATCGGAGATTGTATCGGAACAGCAATTTTATATCGCTATTTCTAAGCAATCTCCTATGGCAAAAAAAGTCTCTCAGATAAACAATATCTTGGGAAAACTAAAAGAAAATGGTGAGATAAATCAGATTCTTAAAAGGTACCCTAATTAGGTACCCTCTTTTTTTTATAAAAAAACTAAAGCATCGGCAAAATAGATAGAAAATATTTTACCCCTAAGTAATATTTTGGGTTTATATTTGTTCCATTGATTTCGGGCTAACTTTTATGGTATTATGCCATAATATGAAGAGTGTAAAAATCAATGGTAAAGAATATTTTGTAGATAGGAATATTACTATTCTTGAATTTGCTAAAGAACAAGGGATTGATATTCCTTCTTTGTGCTATCACGAAGATACCACAACTAAAAATCATTGTGGTCTTTGCGTAGTTAGTATTAATGGTAAAATAGAATATTCTTGCATTACCACACTAGAAGATGGAATGGATATTATTACTGATTCGGAAGAGTTGTTTAATGTAAGGCAAGATAATCTTAAAAAGATTATAGATAATCATCTGTTAGAATGTGATGATTGTGTTTGGTTTCAAAATTGTAAATTATTAGGTTTTGCTAAGAAGTTTAATTTAAATTTAACTTCTAAGAGAAAGGCGGAGGATCAGATATTTCAAGTGGATTCTATAGTTTTTGATCAAACTAAGTGTATTGGTTGTGGCAATTGTATTGATGTGTGTCCAACTGGATTTTTAAAGTTAAACGAAAGAGGTAAAATTGAATTATCTAGTGAAACGAATTGTATTAATTGTGGTCAATGTATACTTCACTGTCCCGTTGGGACGATTGAAGGTGTGGGGGAATTTGAATCATTAGAAAAGATATTTAAAAACAAGACTACAGTAGCTCAATTTGCTCCCGCTATTAGAACTAGTATTGGCGAAGAGTTTGGTATGGATGCTGGTAGTGTGGTTACTGATAAGTTAGTAGCAGCACTAAAACAAGTTGGTTTTGACTATGTCTTTGATACTGCTGTTGGGGCTGACTTTACAACAATAGAGGAATCAGAAGAATTAATAGATAGACTAAAGAACAAGACAAACCTTCCTGCTTTTACATCTTGCTGTCCAGCTTGGGTTAAGCTTATTGAAACAAATTATCCTCAATTTCTTCCTAATTTATGTAGCGTCAAACCTCCACAAATTATACTGGGAGAGATTATTAAAAAATTCTGGAATAAAGATGCTTTCGTTGTCTCAATTATGCCCTGCACTGCTAAAAAGTCAGAAATTAAAAGAGAAGAATTTAAAGGTGCAGTAGACATGGTTTTAACTACAAGGGAGTTGACAAGATTATTCAAAAAGCACAAAATTGATTTAAAGAATATTGATGGCCAAGAAATTGATAGTTTTTTAGGAATCCCTAGTGGGGCTGGAGTGATATATGGATCTAGTGGTGGTGTTTTTGAATCAGCTCTACGCACAGCTCATTTTAATCTTACCGGAGAGGAATTAGAAGATATTAAGGAAATTAGAGGAATGAGTGGAATTAAAGAAAAAGAAATAAAAATTGGAGACAATATAATTAGATTATGTATTGTAAATGGCATTAATAATGCTATAAAAGTATTAGACGACCCTAATAAATATGACGCTATAGAGGTAATGGCATGTCCTGGTGGATGCATTGGTGGTGGTGGACAACCCCTACCAAGCAACAAAAACATTATTCGTAAGAGAGCTCAAGGTCTTTATAATATAGACAAGGGTAAAGATTTTCGTCAAGCTCATAATAATCCAATAGTAAGAGAAATATATGGTAAAATTGATAATCCTAAAGAATTTTTCCATACAACTTATAAAAAAAGAGAAAAAGATATTATTTATAAATTAAAAAACTCAAAAGAAACATTATGACACTATCTATAACAAGAACAAAAGTTCACTATATTGCATTATTTTTCTCAGTTATATTGTTTGCTCCATTAATTGGTAACCAACTCATTACTGGAACAATCGTTAATGCAATATTATTTAGCGCAACGGTAATTATTGGTCTAAGAGCCGGATTTATTTTAAGTATCGTTCCTAGTATTGTTGCTATTGCTACTGGATTATTACCAATTGTTTTAGCTCCGATTATTCCTTATATTGTGATTAGTAACATAATACTAGTAACTGTTTTTAGTAAAATAGAAAATAAGATATTAGCGATGGTTGTTGCCAGTATGGCAAAGTTTGCTTTCTTGTTTATTATTAGCCATTTTGTTTTAACTTATTTAATAAACTCAAACTTGTTAGCAATTATGTTTAGCTATACTCAATTATTTACCGCAATCATGGGAGGATCTTTAGCATTATTATTACTTAAACTATATGGAAAAAAATAAATTTGATAATCTAGAAAAAGAGGTTTTAGACTTTTGGGATAAAAGCAATACTTTTGAAAAATCTGTTTCAAAAGAAAACCCCAATGGTAATTATACTTTCTATGACGGGCCTCCTTTTGGAACAGGAGAGCCACATTATGGTCATATGCTTTCTAGCATTGCTAAAGATGTAGTTCCAAGATATTGGACAATGAAAGGTTATCGGGTTGAGCGTCGTTGGGGTTGGGATTGTCATGGATTGCCAATAGAAAACATTATTGAAAAAGATTTAGGTATTGGCAGTAAGAGTCAAATTGAAGAGCTGGGAATAGAGAAATTTAATCAAGCATGCTATTCTCGGGTGCTAGATTATGCCGATATCTGGGATGACACAATAAGGCGTATTGGTCGTTGGGTTGATTTTAAAAACTCTTACAAGACCATGGATTTAAATTACATGGAGTCGGTTTGGTGGGGCTTTAAGGAGATGTGGAAGAAAGATCTGGTTTACGAAGGCAAGAAAGTTTTGCTTTATTGTCCACGTTGCGAAACTCCAATATCAAACTTTGAAGTGGCTATGGATAATAGTTATAAAGACATTGAAGATGATACAATATATGTAAAGTTTAAGATAATAGATAAGGATTTCTCAATACTAGCATGGACAACAACTCCTTGGACACTACCAGCCAATAGTGCTTTAGCGGTGAGTGAAAATATTGATTATGTTTTAGCTGAGAAAGATGGTCAAAAGTATGTTTTGGCTAAAGATCGCTTAGCTGAGGTTATTGGTGATGCTAGTATTATTGAAGAGTTTAAAGGAGATAATTTAATTGGCTTGAAATACAAATCTTTATTTTCCGAAGAAGAATTTGGTGTTGTTTCGGGCGATTTTGTAAATACTGAGGACGGAACCGGAATTGTCCACATTGCACCTGCTTATGGTGAAGACGACTATATTGTTGGACAAAAATTCAACCTTCCAGTTGTTTCTGTTTTAGATGACAAGGGTCATTTTAAAGATACTGGCGTATATTTTGAGAAAGCTAACGGGGAAATTATTAAAAAGCTAGAAAGCGACGGAGTAATATTCTCTAAATTAAGAGTTAAACATTCGTATCCTCATTGCCACCGATGCGATACTAAGCTCTTTTATCGGGCTATACCTGCTTGGTTCTTTAATATCTCCAAGCTTAGGAGTCAAATGATTGAGAATAACAAGAATATTAATTGGTGTCCCAAACATTTGAAAGAAGGGCGTTTTGCTAAGGGAATTGAACAAGCACCCGATTGGAATATTTCTCGTAATAGATATTTTGCTACACCAATACCTATTTGGAAATGCGATAGTTGTGATAATATTGAAGTTATAGGTAGTGTTCAGGAGCTAAAAGATAAGAGTGGGGCAGTGGATGTTAAAGATATTCACAATCATAGTATCGATGGTTTTTCTTGGCGATGCGATAAGTGTAATTCTCAAATGAAAAGAATTAGTGAGGTATTTGATTGCTGGGTAGAGTCGGGCTCGATGCCTTTTGCTCAAATGCATTATCCTTTTGAAAATGTTGAGAAGTTTGAAAAGAATTTACCCGCTCAATATATTAGCGAATATATATCTCAAACACGAGCTTGGTTTTATGTTATGCATGTAATGTCTACCGCTCTATTTAATAAAAATAGTTTTGAAAATGTGGTCACTACTGGAGTTATCTTAAACGAAAAAGGAGAGAAGCTTAGTAAATCTAAAAAGAATTATCCAGATCCAAGCAAGATAATTGATAGTTTTGGTGCTGATTCTCTAAGAGCTTATCTTATGGGTTCTTCTTTGATGCATGCCGAGAACTTATTATTTAGCGAAGACGAGGTTAAAGACATTTATAGGAAAAACATTGTTATACTTTGGAATATTTATAGTTTCTATGAAATGTATTCAAGCGAAATTAATAGCCAAGAATCATCTGATAACATATTAGATCAATGGATTATCGCTAGACTAAATCAACTAATTGAGGATGTTACGAAAAGTATGAATGATTACGATCTACCTAACGCGGTTCGTCCGATAGCTGATTTTATTAACGATTTTTCTACATGGTATTTAAGGCGTTCTAGAGATCGATTTAAAGGTGATGATGTTTTGGATAAACAAATGGCACTTGGAACAATGAAACATATCTTAACTGATTTGTCTAAAGTAATGGCTCCATTTATGCCATTTATTTCTGAGCAGGTTTGGCAAAGAGTATCGGGTCATAATTTCCAAAACGAAGACAGGTCAGTTCACCTAGAAGAGTGGCCAAAGGTTCAAAGCTATGACCAAGAGGTTATTGAGCAGATGAAATTAGCAAGAAAGATTGTAGAAGCTGGTCTTTCCAAAAGAGCCGATGCGGGAATGAAGATTCGTCAACCATTGCCATATTATTCTACTGATTTAGTGAAAACAATTAATACCAAGTACATTAGTATTATTGAAAGCGAGCTTAATATACAAGAATTACGCTTTGGGCAAAACGAACTTGGAGTAGAATTATCAGAAGAATTAATTAAAGAGGGGATTAAGAGAGAGTTAATTAGAACAATTAATTCAATGAGAAAAAACATAGGCTTAACTATTAATGATACAGTATTGGTTGCTTGGGAAACAGAAGATGATTTGATTATTAAATCAATAGAAGACTTTAAAGGCGATTTGTCTAAGAGTGTTTTGGCTAGTAAAATAGAAAGAGGGTCTAATACTCAAGAAGAATTTACGATAAACAATAGTATTATTCGAATTGGAATTATCAATGAAAAATAAATTTGAATTAATGGCTCCAGCAGGAAGTTATCCTGCCCTAGTTGCTGCATGTAATTCTGGCGCTGATGCAATATATATTGGTTTAGATTTTTTATCAATGAGAGCTGGTAAGAGGAATTTTAAAGTATCTGATTTAGATAAAATTAGAGGCATTTGCAACTCTTATCCAAGAAAGCCAAAGATATATGTTACCTTAAATACAATAGTTTATGATGTTGAGATTAAAAAATTAGACAATTTATTAAAAAAAATAAAAGGGAAAGTAGATGCTGTTATTTGTTGGGATTTCGCAGTAATTAATTTATGCAGAAAATACAAGATTCCTTTTTTTATCTCTACTCAAGCATCGGTGGCCAATAGCGAAGCAGCGAAGTTTTACAAAAAGCTTGGAGCTAAGAGAATCGTGCTAGCAAGGGAGTTGAGTTTGAAACAAATTAAGGAAATTAGTAAGGTTAAAATAGATTTAGAAGTGTTTGTGCATGGAGCAATGTGTGTTTCTGTATCTGGTAGGTGCTTTACTAGTCAATTCTTGTTTAATAAATCAGCCAATCGTGGAGAATGCTTGCATCCATGTAGAAGATCTTACACTATTAAAGATGACTCAACTGGCGATGAATTAAGACTTGATAATAATCGGGTAATGTCGGCTAAAGATTTGTGCGTTTTGCCTTTTATTGAAGAGTTAAAAAAGATTGGTGTTAAGTCTTTTAAAATAGAAGGGAGGAATAGAGATCCAAGATATGTTGATACCGTAGTTAGAGTTTATCGACAAGCGATAGATGGTAAGGTAGATATTATGCAATCAATGAAAAAGCTTGATTCTGTTTATAACCGAGGATTCTCATCAGGATTCTATTTAGGGAAACCACTTCCCAAAGACTTTTCAGAAGTAGAACACTCGGCCGCTAGTACTCGCAAGGAATTTGTGGGTAATATTATTCATGTTTATCCCAAAATATCAGTTGTAGTTTTAGAAGTCAAAAAAGATTTGAAAATAGGGGACGATCTTGTTTTTATTCATAAGAAATTAGGCGTTAAAGACTTTAAAATAATGGATATGGAAATAACGGGCAAAAAGATTAAAAAAGCGACCAAAGGAAATGAGGTAGCAATTAAGGTTCCATTTAAACTATTTAATAATACCGAAGTTTACAAAATATGGAGCACGATGTAATTATTATTGGCTCTGGGCCTGCGGGATTAATGTGTGCTATTCAGGCCAACAAAAGAGGAAAGAAAGTTTTGTTAGTAGAGAAAAACCATAATATTGGCGGTAAACTTCCATTGACGGGCAATGGAAGGTGTAATATTACTAATGCCGAATTTGATATTAAGAAATTAATTGAAAAATATGGTAAGAATGGTAAATTCTTGTTCAATGCTTTTAATCTTTTTGGCCCCAAAGAACTAATTGAGTTTTTTGAAAGTCAAAGTCTTAAGATTAAAATAGAAGATAACAAAAGGGCCTTTCCAGTAACTAATAGCGCTAAAGATGTTGTAGATGTTTTAGAATCTATTTTAATTAATGTTGATGTATTGTGTAATTCTAGGATGACAGACTTCACCATTAAGAATAAACAAATAGAGTCCATAAAAATTAATAATAAGGAATACAAAGCTAGGAATTATGTTTTTTGTAGTGGGGGCGGTAGTTTTGATTTGATTAAAAAAACAGGCCACACGATTAATAAAATTACTCCAGCGCTAGCTTCTGTAAAAATAAAAGATCCTTTTTCTGAATTGTCGGGAGTTAGTATAGATGTGTTGATTAAAAAACCAAAAATAAGAGGGGAGATGCTATTTACTCATTTTGGATTATCTGGCCCTGTCATTTTAAATGCTAGCAAGAAAATTTCAAACGAAATATCTATTGATTTAGCTCCAGATATTAAAGAGCTAAATATTGATAAGAATAAGCTATTAAAGAATAGTGATTTTTTACCAAGTAAAGTTGTTTTGAAATTGTTAGAGTTAGCTGGTATTAATCCAAACAAAAAAGGTAATCAGTTAACTAAAGCAGAAAGATTCAAGCTATTCTCTTTGATTAAGAATATGAGATTTGAGGTTTTAGAAATCGTTAATCCAATGGTAGTCGGTGGAGGAGTATCTCTAAAAGAAATTGATAGTAAAACTATGAAATCTAAGATTATTGATAATTTATTTTTTGCCGGAGAGGTGGTTGATATTGATGGTCCCACTGGAGGATATAATCTTCAGTTTTGTTGGAGTACTGGTTATTTGGCAGGAACTAATTTGGATTGATTATTTTATAGATATTTGGTATAGATGGTTCAGGGGGGGGATTTGATGCTCATTAAGTATCTAGTCATTAGTTATTTAGGTTTTGCCATAGCATTATATGTATGTTATAGCACGACTAGTGTTGGTATAAGGGCAACAAGAAGGACTTATCTGGTTGGTTTGATCCAAATGGTTTTAAGTGTTTTGGCGTTTATTACTCTAACTCCATATGTTATCGCATTTTTTGGAGTTTATGGAGGGTTCGTATTTGGATTGATTCTTGGATTTGTTTTCTCTTGCGTGGCGTGGCTTGCGAGTGATCGTTACAAAACACTAAAAAGTTATTAAGAAGACGATCAAAAAAAGACGATTTATTTAGGGATTTTAATTAATCCCGTTTTTTATTAATGTTGACTTATTTTAAATTTTAAGTAGAATAACATCTGGTAACGATTTACACAAATGCAAATACACGCAGAACTTTCTGGCGAACCATATTTAAATATTTTAGGTTTAGGTATTACTAATACATTAATACTGGCTGTTTTTTGCTCCCTTATCTTTCTGGGGTTTTTTTTATTTGCTTTTAAGAAGAAAGAGATAATTCCTGGCAAGCTTCAGAATCTTTGTGAGATGGTATTAGAGTCTTTGCTTGGTTTATTTGAAAGTATGGGTGGTAGCAAAGAAAAGACAAAAGATGTTTTTCCATTGGCTGCAACTCTATTCATATTTATACTAATTAATAATTTATTAGAAGTGGTCCCTGGGGTTGGTGTTTTTACCTTTTTAAGATCCCCGAGCTCTGATTTACATTTTACATTGGCTTTAGCTATATTCTCTGTAGGTGTAATACATTTCTCTGCGATTAGTAGCTTGGGATTTGTTAATTATTCTAAAAAGTTTATCAATTTGCATAACCCAATAATGTTTTTCGTAGGTATTTTAGAATTATTAAGTGAATTTACAAAGATATTATCTTTAAGTGTAAGGTTATTTGGCAATCTTTTTGCTGGAAAAATTCTTTTAATTATTATCACACTAATGATTCCTTTAATTTTCCCATTACCATTTTTGGGACTTGAAATATTTGTCGGGATAATTCAAGCTTTAATATTTTCATCATTAATTGTAGTTTTTTATGCATTCACAACATCAGAAGAACACTAATCGATGGGGCAATGTCTTGTTTTTAGGATCGGGCATTGGGTTTATGTTGGCTACCCCATTAGTTGTTTCAACAATTGTTGGTGTGTGGGTGGATAAAAGGCTAGAAACCTTTCCAATAGCAATAATTATTTCTGTGATATTTGGATTCGCCTTAACCGGACTCGAATTTTACAAAATAGTTATTCCTTTTTTGGAAAAAAGGTCGAATTTAGAAAAATAATTTTAAAAAATATATGGATATAGAAGTAATAAGATTAATCGCAGCGGCAGTAGCTATTGGCATAGGGACAATCGCACCTGCTATTAGTGTAGGTTTAATTGGTGCTAAGGGAGTAGAGTCTATTGGAAGAAATCCTGAGGCTGCTCCAAAGATTCAAACTGGTATGATTTTGTCAATTGCTTTCGCGGAAGCTATTGCAATTTATGCCTTGGTAGTCACGTTGATTATTTTGTTTGTTGTTTAGTTTTAAAATAAAATAGAATGGAAATAGATTGGAAAATTTTAATAGCCCAGATAATTAACTTCGCCATCTTGTTTTTCATCCTTAAGAAGTTTTTGTATAAGCCATTCTTTGACTTGCTAGAGAATAGGAGGAAAAAAATACAAGAAGGAATTGACAACTCTTTAAAGGCTGACGAAAGAATTGCTCAGTTAAAAGAGTGGAAAGCTAGTATGGAGAGAAAGAATAGCGAAGACCGAACAGGAATTTTGGCTAAAGCTCAAAGCGAGGCTAAGAAAAGAGAAAGTCAAATTATTAAAGATGCCGAAGAAAAGAAGGCTACTCTTTTGGTTAAAGCTCAGAAGGAAGCAGAAGATCTCAAGAAGAAAGAAGCAGAGTTAACTAAAAGAAAAACAATAGAAAGTGCTTTTTACTTAGCAGAAGAGCTTTTAAAAGAAAGTATTGACAAAGAGAAGGGTAAGAAAATTTCCGAGGAGTTCTTATCAAAATTAAAGATATGAAGATAGAAAAAGAAATATCTTTTTGGGCTAAAGCTTTTTATGAGTCTTTAGAAGAAAATCCTAGCAAAAGTGAGGAAATATTTTCTAATTTAAAATCTTCATTGGGTAAAAAGTCTATTTACTTAGATAATATTCTAAAGAAAGCTGAGTTGATTAGAAAAAAAGAAAAAACAGCTAAAGTTTTTATTTCCCATGATTTTGAGAATAAAGAAGATTTAAAAGACAAGATTCAAGAAAAGTTTCCCGAAATAGATAATCTTGAGTACGAGGTCGACCAAAATCTTTTAGCGGGATTTCGGTTAAAAACAAAAGATCTTTTAGTTAAGGCTTCTTTTAAAGATCTTTTATTTAAGTTAAAAAATAAAATAAATGGATATAGTAGAACAATTTAAAAAACAACTAGAAGGGGTTGAGGTTTCTCCTGAGATGGATGAAATTGGCGAAGTTGTTGAGGTTAAAGATGGAGTAGTAAAGATCTCTGGCCTTAGAAATGTAGAGAACTTTGAAATGATAGATTTTGAAGGGGCTGGTGTTTTTGGATTAGTATTAAACTTAGAAGAGTATGAAGTTGGAGCTATTATTTTAGGTGACGATAAGAAAATCAAAGAAGGAACTGTCGCTAAACGAACTAAGAAGGTTTTTTCTATTCCTGTTGGGCCACAATTATTAGGAAGAGTGATTGATCCTTTGGGTCGTCCACTAGATAACAAGGGTGATATTAAATCAGAGACAGAATTACCATTAGAAAGAATGGGTCCATCTGTAATTGAAAGACAGCCAGTTACTAAGCCATTACATACCGGAATTAAAATGGTAGATGCTCTAATTCCAATTGGAAGAGGTCAGAGAGAGCTTATCATTGGTGATAGGGGTTTGGGCAAGACAGCTATTGCAATTGATGCAATAATTAACCAGAAAAATGAAAAAAATAGACCTGCTTGTATTTATGTTGCTTGTGGGCAAAAAAAGAGCAAGATTAAAAGGATTATAGCGACACTAGAAAAAGCAGGAGCAATGGAATATACCACCGTTGTATGTGCTTTTCCTGACGATCCTAGTGGTTTTGTTTATTTGGCTCCTTTTGCGGGAGCAACAATAGGGGAGTACTTTAGGGACAACAAACAAGACGCTCTAGTGGTTTATGATGACTTAACAAGACAAGCATGGGCTTGGAGAGAAATTTCGTTAATATTAAGACGCCCCCCAGGAAGGGAAGCTTATCCGGGAGATGTTTTCTATCTTCACTCAAGGTTACTAGAAAGAGCGGCTATGATGTCAGATGAGAATGGTGGCGGTTCTCTTACAGCATTACCAATAATTGAAACGCAAGCTGGCGATATATCAGGATATATTCCAACTAATGTAATTTCCATTACCGACGGTCAAATATTCTTAGATGCTAATCTTTTTAAAAGAGAACAAAAGCCAGCCATTAATATTGGAACTTCTGTTTCTAGGGTTGGTTCTTCGGCTCAGCTAAAAGCTACTAAGGGGGTAGCAGGAAGATTGAAGCTCGATCTTGCGCAGTTCCAAGAATTAGAAAGATTTTCTGAGTTTAGTGAAGAACTCGATTCTCAAACAAAGAAGACTATTGAGAGAGGTAAGAGAATAAGAGAAATATTAAAGCAGGGAGATTTATGTCCAATGCCAATTGAAAAGGAGGTTATTGTTATCTTTGCTGCAACTAATATTGATATTGAAGAGGTTCCAATGGATAAAATGCAAGAATTCGAAGAAGAGGTATTAAGGGTTGTAGGATTAGAGAATCCATCGATATTGGAGGAAATAAGAGAGAGGGGCATAATATCTGATGATAATAAAGAGAATCTTTTAGTATTGATTAAAAAAGTTAAGTCAAAATATGGAGCTTAAAGAAGTAAAATCTAAAATAGGTTCAGTTAAGAACATATCTGAATTGACCAGCTCTTTAGAGACTTTTTCGGCTCTCAAAATGAAAAAAACTCAAAAGAGATTTTTAGAGTCAGCACCTTTTTCCAAAGAAATGGCTAAGATGTTAAGAAATATGGCAAAATCTTTGAAAGAAGGTCGCTCTGTTTTTTTGGAAGAGCGCGAGGTTAAAAAAGCCTTGGTTTGTGTAGTAGCATCAGATAGAGGTTTTTGTGGATCTTTCAATTCTAACATTATGAAATTAGCTGATGTTGAAATTGCACGACTAAGAGAGAAGTCAGAAGTTGAAGTTTTGCCAATTGGCAAAAAATCAATAGATTATTATCAGAAAAAAGAAAAAATCGAGCATAAGTTTTCTGGAGTAGGTGATTATTGGAGGTTTAGAGATACTAAAGATATTGCTGATTTTTTAATAAAATTTTTTTTAAACGATAAATATCAAGAAATTCATATTGTATATACTCATTTTGAGTCTTCTTTTTCACAAAAACCAAGAATAGTAAAACTTTTTCCACTGACCATTGATGTTGTTAATGCGTTTTTAGAAAAAGAAGGTGAAGTTGAGGAAGCTAATATTCGCTATAAATTGGAACCATCTCCTAGAATAATCTTGGATAAAGTCATTCCTGTTTTCGCACAATATTTAGTTTATCAATATATTCTATCTGCCAATACATCGGAACATTCTTCTAGAATGATGGCGATGAGAAGTGCATCTGATAGTGCTAAAGGGTTATTAGAAGATTTAAGGTTAGTTTATAACAAAGCAAGACAAGAGCAAATTACATCTGAGGTGTGTGAGGTTTCTTCCGCCAAAGAAGTAATGGATTAAAAATTATGGCAAAAATAACGCAAATTATAGGGCCAGTGATAGATGTGGAGTTCGAAGAAGGACAAACCCCATTTCTTTATAGTGCCCTCAAAGTAAAAGGCAAGGATTTGATTTTAGAGGTTGAACAAGGTCTCGGTGAAAACAAGGTAAGATGTTTAGCTATGGGTCCAACAGAAGGTCTTAGTAGAGGTGAAGAAGTAGAAGATACTAAAAATCCCATTAGTGTGCCTGTTGGTAAAAATGCATTGGGGAGAATTTTAAATGTTTTGGGTGAGCCAATTGACGGAGGCGCGGAAATAAAAACAGATCAAAGAGATTTTATTCATAAAAAAGGGCCAGCCCTAGATAAACAAAAGTCAGATATTGAGATATTAGAGACCGGTATTAAAGCGATTGATCTTTTGTGTCCTCTGCCCAAGGGAGGTAAAGTAGGTTTATTTGGTGGTGCCGGAGTGGGCAAAACAGTTTTAATGCAAGAGCTTATCACTAATATCGCTAAGTTTCATCAAGGTTATTCTATCTTTGCCGGTATCGGAGAGAGATCTAGAGAAGGTAATGATATTTTTAGAGAAATGAAGGAAGCTGATACTCTTAAAAATACTTGCTTGGTTTTTGGTCAGATGAACGAAACTCCTGGAGTAAGACTTAGAGTCCCATTTACTGCAATGACTATTGCTGAGTATTTTAGAGATAAAGAAAAGAAGGATGTTTTGCTTTTTATGGATAACATCTTTCGTTTCGTTTTGGCTGGTTCTGAAGTGTCAGCTCTTTTGGGGCGAATACCATCTCAAACTGGTTATCAACCAACTTTATCCTCTGAGGTTGGTGCTCTACAAGAAAGAATTACCTCTACTGACGATGGTTCTATTACATCAGTCCAAGCCATTTATGTTCCAGCTGATGATTTAACTGATCCAGCAGTAGTTTCTACATTCTCACATCTTGACTCTTCTTTAGTTTTATCTCGTGCTATTGCCTCTTTGGGTATTTTCCCTGCCGTTGATCCATTAGAATCAACTTCCTCTTTACTTAACCCTCGTATTATTGGAGAAAAACATTATAGGGTTGCGACAGAAGTTAAAAAGATACTTCAGAGATACAAAGAACTTCAAGATATTATTGCAATCTTAGGAATAGAGGAGTTGTCCGAAGAAGATAAAATCACTGTATCTAGGGCTAGAAAAATTCAGAAATATTTGTCTCAACCGTTTTCTGTTGCTGAAGTTTTCTCGGGTATACCAGGTGTTTATGTTAAGTTAGAAGAGACTATTGATGGGTTTGATAAGATAATATCTGGTGATCTTGATCACAAATCAGAAGAAGAGCTTTATATGAAAGGGAGTATTAACGAGATCTTGAAATGAAAACTCAAATATTAACACCAGAAAAGAAAGTATTTGATGGAGATGTGGTTGTTCTTACTGTCCCTACCGAGTCAGGATATATATCTATTATGGACAATCATATTCCATTAGTTTCGGCTATTTCTGCAGGGAAAATAACAGTTAAGACTATTGAAGGTCAGATATTTTTAGAAACTGATGGAGGTGTTTTAGAGACACACAATAACGAATTAGTTGTTATCCTCACTAAGTGTTTTAAGAAATAATAGTACCTACTTTTTTGCCTAATACTGCGTTAACTAGATTATTCTTTTTGTTAATATCAAAGACAACAATATTTATCTTATTAGTTCGGCATAAATCTATTGCCGAATTATCCATAATTGTGATATCATCACTCTTAAAAGCCTCTTCTAATGTAAGGTTTTCGTATTTTTTAGCATGAGGATCTTTTTTCGGATCTTTGGAATAAACCCCATCCACACTAGTAGCTTTGAATATTGAGTCGCATCCAAGTTCTAGTGCTCTTATTGCAGAAGCTGTATCAGTTGTAATAAATGGAAGTCCAGTTCCACCGCCAACAATAACAATCCTTCCTTTCTCTAAGTGACGGATAGCTCTTTTTCTAATAAATGATTCACCAACTTCTTTTATTTCAAAGGCTAGTTGTAGTCTTGTGGGCATCCCTTTTCTTTCTAGGGCATCTTGCAAAGCCATACTATTAAATATAGTTGCGAGCATTCCCATATAGTCAGCTGTTGTTCGGTCTATTCCTTGTTTGCTTCCAGCAACACCCCTAAATATATTGCCACCACCCACAACGATTACTATTTCTACTTTAGTATCATGAGCTTTTTTAATCTCTTCGGCTAGATAAAAAATAAAATTTGGATCAATTCCAAATTTTTCGTTTCCCATCATTGCTTCACCTGACAACTTTAAAAGTATTCTTTTAAATTTCATTTTTATATTTTATTAAATATTATATTATCTTCTAATATCTCGGCCCAAATTTTATCTACCTCCATATCGGGAAACATTCTTTTTATAGCGCTTTCAGATTTTTCCATATCTTCAAATTGCTTTGTTTTTTCTTGGTCTTTATCTTGAATTTGATAAGCCCCACAATCACTATGGTGAATTAGAATAACTCTTTTAGAGTCGTGTAAGTTATGAGATATTTCTATTTGTTTTAATAAGTAATCTCCATTGCCTTCAGCAATGACTTTGCTTGATCCAGCTACAGAAATTAAATCATAATTTTCTGTGCCATAATTCTCTTTTAAGAAAGAATTAGTTTTTTCTATTAGTCTAAAATCCATGCAATGGATTACGATATTTTCGCATTTATGTTTCATAGTAACAATATACCATATATTTGATAAATTTCAATTATTTGCTATAGTAAATTTATGAAAGAGAATACAAAAAGCATTTGCCCTCAATGCTTTAAAGAGGGAAAGATTAATGTAATAAATGCTAAAAGAATTATTGAGAACGGTTCTGTTCATTTGGTTAAAAAATGCAAGAAACACGGAGAATTTAAATCAATAATATCTACTAATACTCATCAATACATTGATTTTCAAAAATATTGGATAGATTCTACTGGAGTTAAAAATGGCAGGCAAACAACAAAAGGATGCCCTTTTGATTGTGGAATTTGCAAGAATCACAAATCTCAATCTGTTTTAACTAATATTTTTGTAACTAATCGTTGTAATTTAAGGTGTTCTTACTGTTTCGCTAATGCTGGAGCAGAGGGGTATATCTATGAGCCTAGTTTAGAAGAAATTGAAAGAGAATTAAGATTAGTAAGAGATGAAAAACCAGTTCCTAGCAAAGCTTTGCAAATCACGGGAGGCGAACCAACCATGAGAAGTGATTTACTTGAAATCATCAAATACGCCAAAGAGATTGGCTTTGCACATATTCAGCTAAATACTAATGGTATTTTGTTATCTCAGGATTTAGAAATGGTAAAATCAATAAGAAAAGCTGGTTGCAATACGGTATATTTTAGTTTTGATGGATTAGATAAAAAAACAAATCCTTGGTTAGATCAGAGTCTTGATTTTATTGAAAATTGTCGCGTTGCGGGCTTAGGAGTTGTGCTAGTTCCAGTTGTTATCAAAACCCAAAATGATCATCAGTTAGGGGATATTATTAAGTTTGCATTAAATAATTTGGATATAGTTCGTGGAGTAAACTTTCAGCCTATTTCTTTCGTTGGAAGAATGAACGAAGAGGATGTCACGAAAAGAATTTCTTTTGCAGAAGTTATTCAGAAAATAGAAGAACAAACAGAGTTTGCGATAAAAACTAGCGATTGGAGACCACCAGGATTTATTAATCCAATATCAAAACTCATAGAATTAATTAAAAAAGAACCACAAGTAGAGTTTGGTTGTTCTCCTAATTGTGGAGCAGCGACATATCTTTTTTATGAAGATGGTAAAATTATACCAATTACTAGTTTTTTAGATATTGATGGTCTTATGGAAAATATTAATGAGATGGCTAATCAAGAGAATAGGCTGAAAAGAGTTGAGCTCTTGGTTGATTTTACTAAGAACATTAATAATTTTATAAATAAAGAGAAGGCTCCGAAGTCTATATCTTTGGCTAGAATATTAACCAATATACTGATTAAAGGAGATTATAGTGGTTTGGCCGATTTTCATAAAAAATCTTTGTATATCGGGGGAATGTGGTTTCAAGACGCTTGGAATTTAGATCTGGAAAGACTAGAGAGATGTGTAATACACTATACTACACCTGATGGGGTAATTCCTTTCTGTTCTTATAATGGATTAGATTATGGATCTAAGATAAGAAAAGATAATAGTATTTCTATAGAAGATTGGGAGAGAGTTAACAACAGGAAATTAAAAGATGACTTATGGAAAAGAAACGGTTCCTCAAAAAATTAAGGAACCTTATCTTGTTTGTATTTTTCATAGCACTTTTCTAGTTCTTTGCCGTATCGCCAGCTATTAATCAGTATTGATACAGCTTCTTCAATATTATAGTTTTTATTTTGTGATATTGAAGATTCTTCGAACTTTTCTAATAACCTTAGAGCATAGTAGAAACTTACCTTCTGGCCCTTTTTTACACGAGTCTCTATGTCTTTGGCTAGGTTTATTGCCATGATTATCGGGGTTCTTTTATGGTTATTAGCTTTTCTTAATGCCTGATTCCAAGCATCTCGATTCCTAATTTCAAAAGGATCTTTGCCTTGAATTATCATCTGTGTTAATTCTAGGTTAACTACAGAGTTTTTTCCGGTTATATACGATTCGTATATCGCGGCATTGATTTTCTCAACGTCATCCTCAGTTAGTAGTAATAGCTTTTTGTCCACATTAAACGCCCCCCAAAGAGCTAACAAGATAATAGTACTTATATTTTAAAAGTCAATATATTGCTAGTTTTTTTAAATATGGTATAGATATATCGGAGGTATTGAAGATGGAAAAAGAGTTCTACGAATCGGGCAACTATTTTGGTTGCTTGGAGTATATTTATCGCTTTTTAGGTGATGAATATGAGGTTGAGAAGTTGAAAGCTCTTTGTTGGCTTGGTCTTGCCAGAGAAAACAGAGAGGGGAGGAAAGTATTTCTTTTGATGGCAAGAGAGGTGCTAGAAAAAATCCTCAAATCCGATGTTTTAGATCAAAGAATTTTTGCCTCATCAAAACTAATACTAGTTTTGTGGCGATTGGGAGATATTGAATCTCTTGATAGTCTTTATCAAGAGATTAAGACTCCTGATTTGTGCTCGGCATCGGAGATTAATTTTGCAAGAGGAATTCTTGCACTGTGGCAAGGTGGCAATCAAAGAGCCATAGATTTATCTCGTAGGATTGAGTCCGATATGAAGGCAGAGGCCTATGAGTTAAGAGGCGATGCATACATGTCTCAAGGGTATCGTCCGGATGCCAAGGTAGAGTATATAAACGCAATTCGCTATTATCAATATCGTTATCGCGATATTGAACGGGTTCAAAAAAAGTTATTCGGTGGTGATTATGTTTGTCCCGAATAAGTCAGTAAGGGAGAGTTCCGAGGAACTCTCCTCATTTATATCTATTTATGGTATAATGATTGTTATGAAGTTTAAGCTTAAAAGTAAATTTAAGCCGATGGGAGATCAGCCAAAAGCAATAAAAGAATTGGTTAGCGGTCCTAATCGGCAAACATTACTAGGAGTAACTGGTTCTGGTAAGACTTTTACTATTGCTAATGTAATAGATAGACTACAAAAACCAACCCTTGTAATATCACATAACAAAACACTAGCAGCTCAATTATGTAGCGAATTTAGAGATCTTTTTCCTGATAATGCAGTAGAATATTTTGTAAGCTATTATGACTATTATCAACCAGAAACATATATTGCCAATAGTGATACATATATTGAAAAAGAGGCTCAAATTAATCAAGAAATTGATAGACTTCGGCACGCATCTACTCAATCCCTGTTAACCAGAAAAGATGTAATTGTTGTTTCTTCTGTTTCTTGCATTTATGGTCTGGGTTCTCCCGAAGAGTATAAGAGTACTTTATATGAATTATCTTTAGGTCAAAAGATAAATAGAAAGGAACTAGCTAGAAAACTAATAGATCTTAGATTTGAAAGAATAGTTACCGATTTACGATTGGGAACATTTAGACTTCGCGGTCAAGTATTAGAAATAATGCCAGTTAATATGCGGGTGATTTATAGAATTAATATATCTGATAAAATAGAATCTATTGAATTTCTTGATCCAATAAGAAGAAATGTCTTAAACAAATCAGATAAGGTATTTTTGTTTCCAGCAGAGCACTATGTGTTAAACGAAGAAAGAAAAAAGGAAGCAGTCGACAATATTAGAAAAGAGCTAAAAGAAAGATTAAAATATTTTGATAAAATGGGCAAAGTTGTAGAATACGAAAGACTCGAAAGAAGGGTTGCATATGACTTAGAAATGATTGAGAATATTGGATACTGTCAAGGTATAGAAAACTATTCTCGTCATTTTGATGATAGGAAGTCTGGTGAAGCTCCATATACCCTAATAGATTACTTCAATATGGCTGATAAAGATTTTCTAACAGTTATTGATGAGTCTCATACCACGATACCTCAAATAGGTGGAATGTATTTTGGAGATAAATCTAGGAAAAAGTCTTTAATAGATCATGGTTTTCGTCTTAATAGTGCGTATGATAATAGACCACTTACATATGATGAGTTTGAGAATAAAACTAAAAACACAATATATGTTTCGGCTACTCCTAAGCCGTTTGAGATTGCTAAGAGTGGGCGAGTGGTGGAACAAATTGTTAGGCCAACTGGCTTAGTTGATCCAGAAATCATTATTTGTCCTATTAATGGCAAAAAAACTCAAATAGAGGATTTATTTGAAAGAATTCAATTGCAGGTTGATAAAAAATCAAGAACACTAGTAACAACATTAACCAAGAGAATGGCCGAAGATCTGTCTGATTATTTAGAGGGTAGAGGAATAAAAGTAAAGTATATGCACAGCGATATTAAAACACTAGAGAGGATAGAAATAATCACTGACTTGAGAAAGGGATTAATAGATGTAATTGTCGGAGTTAATTTATTAAGGGAAGGATTAGATATTCCCGAAGTATCTTTAGTTGCTATTCTAGACGCTGACAAGGAAGGTTTTCTAAGAAATGAAATTAGTTTAATTCAGACAATTGGTCGAGCGGCTAGAAATATTGACGGCAGGGTTATTCTTTATGCCGATAAAATTACTCAATCAATTAAATTTGCAGTTGAGGAGACTAAAAGAAGAAGAAATATTCAGTTAGAGTATAACAAGAAGAATAATATTACCCCTAAAACTATTGAAAAAGAAATTAAAAACATACTAGATCAGTTTGGATTAGAAAGTAAAAAGAAAGTATTAGATATTGAGTTGTTGGGCAATGATAAAAATATTAAAGAATTAATCAAAGAGAAGAAAGAACAAATGAGAATAGCAGCAGATAGCTTAGAATTTGAATTAGCCCTAATATTAAGAGATGAAATTAAAATATTAGAAAAAAATGCAAGAAAAAATAATAATCAAAAGAGCAAGAGAGCATAATTTAAGAAATGTTTCTTTAGAATTGCCTCGAAACAAAATGATTGTTTTTACTGGTTTGTCGGGTTCGGGTAAAACAAGCCTTGCTTTTGATACAATATTTGCTGAAGGACAAAGAAGGTATATCGAATCTTTATCTGCCTACGCCAGACAGTTTTTGGGTGGAATGCAGAAACCTGATGTCGATGAGATCGAAGGATTATCTCCTGCTATATCAATTAATCAAAAAGCTCATAGTGCCAATCCAAGGTCTATTGTTGCTACTATTACCGAAATATATGATTACTTGAGGGTATTGTATGCTAGGGTTGGCAAACCAAGTTGTCCGACTTGTGGTATTGAGATAGAGAAGATAAGTAGCGATGAAATATTCAAAAGAATTAAATCTAATATCTTTTCAGGTGGAGAAATAATGATTCTTGCTCCAGTTGTTCGTGGTCGTAAAGGGGAGTATTATCAACTACTTCAAGATATGTACGAAGGTGGTTTTAAAGAAGTTAGAATTGATGGCGAAATTAAAAGTTTAAGCGAAAGAATAGTTATTAAAAAAGAAGTTAAGCATACTATTGAAATCATAATCGATCAAATTAAATTTAATAAAATGAATGATGATTTTGATTTTAGATTAACCGAGGCAATAGAAACTGCAATTGATATTTCTAATGGTCTTTGCCAGGTTGTTTTTTCTAATCAAGAAGAGAAAATCTTTAATACAAAATATTCTTGTCCAAAGTGTGGTTTTAGTTTTCCTGAAATAGAGCCAAGATTATTTAGTTTTAATAGTCCTTATGGTTTTTGTCCTGATTGTAGTGGTTTAGGTGTAAAAAATATATATACTAATGAAATATGCGATTCTTGTAATGGTAAAAGATTAAACAATAATGCTTTAAGTGTTATGGTTGGTGGTAAAAATATATGGGATGTTGTAAGTATGACCGTTGAAGAATGTTTAGCCTTTTTTAAAAAATTAGAAGTAACTAAAAAAGAACACGAAATTGCCGATGTAATTTTGAAAGAGATTTTGAATCGGTTAAGTTTTTTAATGGATGTTGGTCTTCATTATGTAAGTTTAAACAGAACTACAGGAACATTGTCTGGAGGGGAGGCTCAGAGAATAAGATTAGCTTCTCAAGTTGGAACCAAACTTGTTGGTGCTCTTTATGTTTTAGATGAGCCAACTATTGGTTTACATCAAAAAGATAATGCAATGCTTGTAAAAACACTTAGAAATCTTTGTGATATTGGTAATACTATCATTATCGTTGAGCACGATGAGGACACAATACTTGCTAGTGATTGGGTGGTTGATTTTGGTCCTAGAGCAGGTAAACATGGTGGTAAAATAATGTATTCGGGAGAATTAAAAGGATTATTGGATAACAAACCCAAAACAGAATCTCTTACTGGAAAATATTTAAGAAGAGAGCTTAAAATAGATTCACCTAAAGAAACTAGAAAGGTAGATAAAAACCATCCTTCTATTGAAGTTATCAAAGCTAGTGAAAATAACCTAAAAGATATAAATGTTAAGATTCCACTCAAAAGATTTATCTGCCTTACTGGAGTTTCTGGTTCGGGTAAATCTACTCTGATGAATAATGTGATGTATAACTATATCTCTGGTAAGATTAATCATTTCAAGAGAGATGTTAAAGTTAAAGATATTAAAAATATTAACCTAATAGACAAAGTAATTAAAATAGATCAATCTGCAATTGGTCGTTCTTCTAGGTCTAATCCTGCCACCTATACTAAAGCTTATGATGAGATAAGAAATATTTTTGCAGCAACTCCCGAAGCTAGAATGCGTGGCTACAAGCCGGGAAGATTTAGTTTTAATGTTTCTGGTGGTAGGTGTGAAAACTGTGAAGGAAAGGGTTCGCTAGAAATAGAGATGCATTTTTTGCCTAATGTTGAGGTTGTTTGTGATGTTTGCAAAGGTAAAAGGTTTAATCAAGAAACATTATCTATTCATTACAAGGGTAAAAACATAGCCGATGTTTTAGCAATGACAATAGACGAGGCTAGTGTGTTTTTTAAAGACATTCCGTTGATTAACGACAAAATTAAGGTTTTAAGTGAGGTTGGTTTGGGGTATCTAACACTAGGACAACCCGCAACAACATTATCTGGGGGAGAGTCACAAAGAGTTAAGTTAAGTAAAGAACTTAGTAAAAAAAGTACTGGCAAAACACTTTATCTTTTAGATGAGCCAACAACAGGACTTCATTATGACGATATTAAGAAATTAATTTTAATGATTCAAAAGCTTGTCTCAGCTGGCAATACTGTAATAGTAATAGAACACAATCTAGATTTTATTAAATCAGCCGATTGGGTGATTGATCTTGGACCAGATGGAGGTGATTTAGGTGGTCAATTAGTAGGCGAGGGGACGCCAAAAGAAATCTCTCGTTTATCTAGTTGGACTGGAAAATATTTAAGAAAGATAATATGAAAAAATGGAGGGAAAATATATCTAAAATTCCTCAAAAAAGTGGAATTTATCTTTTCTACGAAAAAGGCAAACTTGTTTATGTTGGCAAGGCAACGTCTCTTAGAGTTCGCATTAAAAGCTATTTAAATCCAAAAACTAATAGACCAATAGAAGTATTAATTGATAAGATTGATGAGGTTAAGTGGAAGGTTACCGATTCTGTCCTAGAGGCAATTATTTTTGAGTCAAATTACATTAAAAAATTTAAGCCAAAATACAATGTAAAAGAAAAAGATGATAAGAGTTGGAGTTATCTTGTATTAACAAAAGATGATTTTCCAAAACTAGATGTTGTGAGGGAGAGAAACCTTGATTACAAAAAATACAAGTATGTTTTTGGACCCTATGTTGGGGTTAAGATATCTGAGGTTTCTAAACTATTACATAAACTATTCTTTGTGTCTCGATGTGGTCCAGACAACAAAAGAGCTTGTTTTGATTATCAGATTAATAGGTGTTTGGGTGTTTGCACGGGCGAAATAACAAAGAAACAATATAATGATTTAGTTGTTCAACCTTTAGTATTATTCTTAAAAGGGAGGAAAAAAAGATTAATTAATCAGTTAGAGAAGAAAATGAAACAAGCTTCTTTAGAAGAAAATTACGAAGAGGCTAAAAGGCTAAGAAATCAGATAATTGTTTTGAGAAAAATTGTTGATTTTCCTTTAATTCTTTTTAAAAAAGAGGAAAAGATGGAAAAAAGAATAGAGGGTTATGATGTGTCTAATCTTGGAGATGAAATAATAGTAGGTTCTATGGTTGTTTTTATGGGCGCAAAACCAATTAAATCAGAATACAAAAAGTTTAAGGTAAAAAGAAAAGGTCAGAGCGATGTAGATTCTTTAAAAGAAATTATATCGAGAAGATTAAAACATAAAGAATGGAAACTACCAGATTTAGTTTTAGTAGATGGAGGAAAGTCTCAAGTAAACGCAATTAAATCGTTGTTTAGTATTGATGTAGTTGGTATTGCAAAGGGTAAAAAAAGGGATAAAAACAAAATAGTTTACTTTGGAAACGATAATTGGGTTTATGAGAATATGGATATTTTAATTAGTGTCAGAGACGAGGCTCATAGATTTGCTATAAACTATCAAAGAAATTTGAAAATAAAAAAAACATTCAAATGATAGAATTAAACAAAGATAATTTTAAAAAAGAGATTAGTGGTTTAATTTTAGTATTCTTTTGGAGTCCAACTTGTGGGGCATGTAATAGTTGTTTTCCTTTAACTAAAGAATTATCAAAGCAGGGGATTAATGTTGGAATGGTTAATATTTTTGAAAACTATAAAATTGCAAAGGAGTATAAGATTCCTGCCACCCCCACAATAATCATATTCAAAAATGGAATTGCAGTAGAGAGAGCTGTTGGTTTAAGATCAAAAGAGGTATTAATTCAGAAGATGAATTCTTGCATGGAATAGGAAATTATGATATATTGGTATTAGTTCATTTGGAGGTGGATTGTGTCTTTAAAAGCTATATTGGTAGTAGTACTGTTGTTGTCCTGTGTCATTTATGAAATGATAAAACTGGCAGCAGTATTAGTGCTGTTGCTAGTTCTGGCAACAGCATGGAAATGGAGATTAAAAACCTAATTTATTTAGGTTTTTAAATTTGACAAAAATATATAATAATATTAAAATTATTTAATAATTAAAATATTATGAAAACAATAAAAAATATTAGTTTGTTTTGTGGAATAGTGTTTTCAATCTTCTTTGTTAGTTTTATGGTACTAGCTTGGAGTGCTCCAAGTTCAGCTCCTACGGGTG
>JAQVRO010000003.1 GCA_028701035.1 Minisyncoccota bacterium | reverse complement strand
TCTCTTCTTCAGCGTCTTTCTCTTCTTCGGTATCAGGATACTTAATTATAACTACCTCCTCACCAGGCTTTTTCAAAAGTAGTTGCTCTCTGGCCATCTTTTCAATATTAAAAGCTTCCTCGCTGGGATCAACATTAAGACTGGTCTTGGCCTCTTGTTCTAGCAAAATTAATTCTTCTTTTTTACCACCTAAATATTCTTCAATACTAACTCTTTTATGGTATAGGCGAATATTTGAAACAATAAGAAGTGTTAAGATAAAAAACATAAAGAAAAAAATCAAAGGCGTGATATAGTCTGCCGGTTTACGATTAATTTTCTTTTTGATCTTCATCACTTTTTGAAAACATTAAAAAATACTTCTGATGGAACTCTAATCTTACCCATTCTTTCTTGAAGTTTCTTTTTTCCTTTCTTTTGTTTGTCTAAAAGTTTTCTTTTTCTAGTGACATCACCTCCGTATAGTGGAGCAGTGACATCTTTTCTTTGAGCTTTAACAGTCTCTCGGGCAACAATCTTGCCATATATCGCTGCCTGAATAGCTAGAGCAAATTGCTGGGGTGGTAACAACTCTTTAAGCTTCTCTGTTATCTTCTTACCTTCACTATATGCCTCTTTCTTGTCTACAATTTGAGAAAAAACTTCTTCCACATTGCCCCCCACCAAAACTTCTAGCTTAACTAAGTCTCCCTCTCTTAAACCAATAAAGTTATAGTTAAATGAGGCGTATCCTTGAGTAGCACTCTTAATTTTATCATGAAATCCAGTAACAATTTCTCTTAGTGGTGCTTCGTAAATAACTAAAACCTTATCTCCTTTAAAGTATCTATTCTCAATCATCTTGCCACCCATAGAGCTTAATAATTCCATAACTCCTCCGATATATGTTGCGGGGGTCATAACCTCTAGGCAAACCCACGGTTCTAAGGTTTGGTTGATATGCGAAGCGTTGGGCCAGTCAGCTGGAGACATAATTGTCATCTCGCCACCCTTGCCATCTATTATTTTGTAAACTACCGAAGGCGATGTAATAACTAAATTTAAATCAAATTCACGATGGAGTCTCTCCGATATTATCTCAGCATGAAGAGATCCCAAAAATCCACAACGAAAACCACGCCCCAAAACTTCTTTAAACTCTGGCTCAAAGGTAAGGGCCGGATCAGTTAATCGTATTCGATCTAGAGAATCTCTTAATAAATTATAATCGTCGGTGTCTTCGGGATAAAAACTTACAAAAACAACAGGATTAAGCTCTTTGTAGCCCGGTAATGGCTTTGCCTCTTTGTTGTCACTAATAGTATCCCCTATCTTAATAATCCCCGCTTCTTTAATACCCGTGGCAATGTAACCAATATCTCCAGCAGTTAAAATACCTTGAGGCGATAGAGTAGGAATAAAATAGCCAATCTCTTTTGCTTCGCCCTTAGCATTTACCGATAATAGATATATCTTTTCACCTTTTTTAATTGATCCACTTACTACTCGGATATACGCGATAACACCCTTAAAAGAATCATACTTAGAATCAAAAATTAATCCTTTAAAATCTTCTCCTACTTCTTTTTTAGGAGCAGGTATCCTCTCTATAACTCTAGCCAAAAGCTTGTCTACATTAATATTTTTTTTAGCTGAAATGTGTATTACTTCTTCTGGGTCAATGCCCAAAAACTCGGCTAAACTATTAGCTACCTCGTCAGCCATTGCGTTAGGCAAATCTATTTTATTCACTGCAGGAACAATAACAAGGTTTTGTCTTTTAGCAAATTCCAAATTAGCTAATGTTTGAGCTTGTATTCCCTTGGTGGCATCTACAAGTAGAACAACACCCTCTACTGCTGCCAGAGATCTAGAGACTTCATAAGAAAAATCAACGTGTCCGGGAGTATCTATCATGTTAATAATATAATCTTCTCCGTCTAAAGAATACTTCATTCTTACTGGTTGCATTTTAATTGTAATTCCTCTCTCGCGCTCTAAATCCATAGAGTCCAACATCTGTTCCCCTATTTTATCTGCGGATATGGTTCCGGTAATTTCAATCATTCTATCAGCAAGAGTAGATTTGCCGTGATCAATGTGAGATATTATTGAAAAGTTTCTTGTATTTTTCATCTTTTAATTAATGTATATAATTCTTTGGTGCGGATTAAGTGAAGTGTAACAACATATGCCAAAAATCCAAGAGCAAACGAAAATGATAATTGAAATAACACTGCTCCAAATGTAGTTAATTCAACAAAGAATAGAGCTATTCGTAGCGAGGTATAAGTAACAAAAACCATAATCAATGTCCCAAAGCAAACTTTAGCAAAAGAAACTCCAATCTCTTTTAGTGGGATATCTCTAACCTTTCTTCTTAAAAAGGCAAACAGAAGAACTAATTGCACAATTGATGTTATCGCCACAGCTAAAGCTAGACCAATAACCCTAATATCCTCTATACCATCAAGTTTGAAAAAAGACGAGAGCCAAGAACTAAATATATCACTTCTATCTATCAACCATACAAAAACAAAGGAAAGCAATATATTCACACCCACCGAAAAAATACTCAACAAAGCGGGAGTTTTGGTATCCTTAAAAGCAAAGAATGCTCTAATTAAAATTGGTATAATTCCAGCAAATATGATTCCTAAAGAAAATACTCCTAGGGATGCTGCAGTTAGTCTGGTCTCGGTCCAACCAAACTCTCCAGTTCCCAAAACAACCCTAACAATCTGAGCTCTTAGGATAAAACACATAAAACCAATTGGCACAATTGCCAAAATTACTTGACGGAGAGAAAGAGACAAAGCCGAGATAAAGTCGTGTTGGTTTCCGTTAGCCAAAGATTTAGAAAAACTAGGAAATGCCGCAACTGCAAAGGAAACTCCGATTATGGATACTGGGAAAAGGTATAGGTTGTTAGCAAAGTTAAAAACAGCAACACTACCAGCAGTTAGAATAGAAGCAATGGCGGTAATAACAATTAAGTTAATCTGAGAAGAAGCTTGACTTATCATTCTGGGAATAATTAGATAAAATATCTTAATTAACTGACTGTCTTTTAAATTAAAATGCCATTGATACTTGTAACCACATTTAATTGCTGGCGGTATTTGAATTAGCAAATGTAATAAAGACCCAAAGACAACACCATAAGCAACACCAAAGATCATTTTATCTTCGGGAAAAAATCCAGTAAAAAACAAAATGCCAAAAATGATACCAATATTATACAATATTGGAGCTAAAGAATATGCTAAAAATCTATCAAAGTGTTGCAAAACTCCAGAAAAAACAGCCGACAAAGCAAAGATTAAAGGAGCGATAAACATTATTCTAGTAAGGTCAACTGTTAATAACTTCTGTTCAGCTGAAAATCCTGGAACAATAAGATCTATTAAAAATGGAGCAAAGAGCCATATAAAAAAAGAAAGGCCGGCTAAGATAGCAAACGATATGTTAATCATATTGTTTGTTAACCGCCAAGCACTCTTTTCGTCTTTCTGAAATTCTTCTGAAAACAAAGGAAGGAAAGACACAATAATTCCTCCAGTAATAATAACAGCAGAAATTAAATCTGGTATTCTAAAAGCAGCGAAATAACAATCTAGCGTGAAGGCTACATCAAACTTACCAGCCAACAAACGCATCTTCAATATTCCCAATAAACCACTTATCAAAGTAGAGCATCCGATTAATAGTGCAGCAAATGTTATTGTCTTAGCTTTAGAATTAAAGATTTTTCCAACCATAGATATTAAAAAAGTCCAAAGAGTTGTATAAGCCGAATTCTGTTCTCTCTCTATTGAAAGAGTGGCAATCATTTATCTGTTTTGCAAGTTGCCCTGCAAAATCAAGCGAACTACTTTTTCTTCACAAAGTGAAGTTTGTTCTTGCACCCGAGTAAGGGTTTAGCCGTTTCACCCCCTTAATCTCTTAAGGGCTTATCCTAATTTAGGATATCTTCTCTCTTTCGATTAAAGACGTCTCTGTTCGCACCTCTTTTTACCTTTCGGCAAAAGACGGGTATTACCCGCTACCCTTTTACTATTGCTAGTGAGTGTTCGGACTTTCCTCCCCTTTTAATTTAAACTAAAAGGAGCGATTACCCCAACTCCTTGGACAAGAGTATAATACCAGAAATAGAGTAAAAGTCAAAATGTAGTCTTATCCAACGCAACATGAGCATGAAATGCCCCCCGCTTTCCAATACAAGATGAGCATGAATTCCGTGCTCATCTTGTATGCTTAAGGATCTTAGCTCCTTAATGCTTCTCTAAAAAAAAGAGGGATCAATTCCTCTTTTCGTTAAGGCGCTAAGCGCCTTAATCTAGGCGCCTTAATATTTTAGTCTTCCTTTCCGTTAAGGAGCTTAGCTCCTTAATCCGACCTCCTTAATCTAAGATCCTTAACTTTCTACATACTTCGCTTAATTAAGGGGCTTAGTGCCTTAATCTAGGCGCCTTAATTGTGTTATCAAAACAAACTCTTTTTATTGAACTCGTTCCGTTAAGGAGCTTAGCTCCTTAATCCGACCTCCTTAATTTATACTTCGCTTAATTAAGGCGCCAGGCGCCTTAATCTAGGTGCCTTAATTGTGTTATCAAAACAAGCTCTTTTTATTAAGCGCGTCTAGGGCTTCGTTAGCTAGTCTATCGGCCTCTTTATTTTTCTCTCTAGGAATAGCCCTAAATGTAACTTTGGCAAAATCTATTTTTAAATTCCAGACTTGCATAAAAAGATCTTGCATTCTGGGATTTGTAATCTTATACTCCCCTTTCATCTGCTTAACTAACAACTCTGAATCACTTCTAAGCTCTATTTCGGTGCTAGCAGCTAACTTCTTACCAAAAACCGAGCTAAACTTTTTAAAAGCAAAGACAACAGCCGAATACTCAGCTTCATTGTTGGTCACCTTATCTCCCAAATACTCGCTATACCTTTTAATAATCTCTTCTTTTTCGTTACAAAAAACAACTCCAATAGAACCCATTCCCGGATTGCCACGAGAAGCACCATCGGTATATATTATTACTTTTTTCATATATTCTTAAAATATTTAATTAATCTTGATTCAAACTCTTCAATATGTTTATTCTCCACATTAAACCCAGCAGCTGGTGGATGGCCACCATAAGTCAAAAGTATATCGGCGCTCTTCTCCATAGCTAGGACAGCATTCATCTTGGCTGGAACCCTAACCGCCCCCCGACTATTCTTCCCACCTTTTTTATAAAGAAAGACTGGTTTCTTATATTTGTTTTCTATTTTAGAAGCAGCAGAGCCCAATAAATTAATCTTCCAATCTGGACTACCGAAAAATATTATAGGAGAGTTTAAATCGGCTATTTTTTCTACCTTATCTATCATTTTTAAGACTCTAGCTTGTTTTTCTTTCCACTTTTTGACTAAATTATTAACAATTTTCTCTGCTTTTTTAATGTCTTTCGCAACCAAAAGATCGTATATCTGTGTCCTATGATATTTAATTCCGCTAGAACCTACTATTGAATTAATTTTTTGAACAGCGTCTCTTTCTTGAGGACATTTAGTAACCAAACCGCTCTTCCAAAAATACTTCAATCCTGGTCTTTTGTTTTGCTTTAAATACTTCAGTCCTAAATCAATAATCTCCTTGTTGTCACTTTCTTGCTTCATCATATCGGCTATTGTAGCTAGAGCAGCCAAAGTTAAAAAGTCTTTTTCTTTTTTAGCAAACTTAGAACCGAGTAATTCTTGGCATAAATAAAGAATAATTCCAGCATTAGCAAAGTCTTTAAAATGATATTTATCGCCTTTTTGTTTAGGGCATACAATAATATCGGCCAAAGGTAATTCGCTATGAGGTTGATGATGATCTGCTATAATTAAATCTATACCTAATTTCTTAGCTAAAATCGCTTCTTTAAAATTCGCAATACCACAATCCACAACAATCAAAAGAGTTTTTGATTTCTTTGCTTTTTGTTTTATAAGCTTTAGTGCTTTACTATTAATACCATATCCCTCCGTTTCACGATCGGGGAAATATACCATAAAAACCTTGCCACCTAATAATTCAATAATATCTTTTAGTAAAACAACAGAGACGGTTCCATCTAAGTCTGCATCGCCATAGAGAACAATTTTTTCTTCATTTTTAATTGCACCTTCAATTCTTTGTGCTGCTATTTCAATATTTTTAATCTTGGTCATAATAGTTTAGTGCTTTTAGACCCGGAAGCTCTTTGTTAGCTAAAAAATCAAGCATCGCTCCTCCACCAGTAGAGATATGATCTACTCCTTTTTTAATATTAAACTTACTAATCGCTACTCCGGTATCTCCTCCTCCTATTATTCTAAAAGCCTTGTTATTTCTAGCAACAGCACAAGCTATTTCTTTAGTGCCAAGCTCAAACTCTTTTTTCTCAAAGAAACCTAATGGCCCAGCCCAAACAATCATCCCCGCTTCGGCTATTATATCAGAATAAATCTTTATTGTCTCGGGTCCAATATCATAAATCTCCTCTTCATTTTTAACAGCACCTGGGGCATCAATTTTATTAAAAGAACCATCGCTATTAGATAACTTAACATCTACTGGTAAGTGTAGTTTAGTGGAAGTTAAATCAATTGATTCAATCTCTGAGACAACATCTTCTTTGGGCCAAGGCTTGTTTACCGAAATACCCTTAACAACAAGTATATCATTAGCAACCTTGCCTCCAAGTAGTATATGGTCTGCTTTTTCTAAAAAAGCTCTAACAACTTTTACCTTAGAAGGCACTTTTGATCCTCCAATTATTACAACTAAAGGTTTCCATGGATTATCTTTGGCTCGGGACAAAACTTTAACTTCTTTTTCAAACAATAGCCCAACACAATTGGGCATTAATAATGGAGTCTTGGCAACTGATGCATGAGCCCTATGAGAAACAGAAAAAGCTTCATTGACATAGACATCAGCCATAGAAGCTAATTCCTGAGCAAAAGCATCATCGTTTTCTATTTCTCCTTTAAAACTTCTGATATTCTCTAATATAGATACATCACCTACAACACCATCTTTAACTAAATTAACTTTCTCTCCAAGTAAATCCTCTATTAAAGGAATAATATGCTTAACTTCCTTTTTCATATGTGTGGCTAACAATACCTTGCCCCCTTGGTCTAAAATATATTTAATAGTAGGGATCGATTCTCTTATTCTAAAATCATCAGTTATCTCTCCCGAATCATTAAAAGAAACATTAAAATCACACCTCACTAAAGCAGTCTTGTTTTTAAAATCAATATCTCTAATTGTCTTCATTATTCTTTTTAATTCTCGCTAAAGAGTTTTTTAAAACATCCCTAAGCTTATTAACCTCTATTGATTTCTTAGGTTTTTCTTCTTGCTTTCTTAAGGAAGAAAAGAGTATTGGTTTTTTCTCAACTTCGGCTGGTTTCTTCTTACGACAAGCTTTGCAATATATTTCTCTGCCTGGTTGAGGCTCAAAAACAACTTTTGTTTTCCGACCACAAACAGAGCAAACCGCATCGTATAATTTCTGTGGTGGATCTTCGTGCTTAAAAGACTCAAACCACTGACGAATCTTTTGGTCCACATCTTCTCGTGATTTACCGTATTTCTCTCTAGAAACACGAATAATCTTCTCTTTATTGTCTTCGTTTTCAATCGTTATTGGAAGAAGTGATTCCGCAGAAAAAGGATTACTAGTAAGACCATCTATCATTAATTTAACATAGTAATTGTATTTGGGCAAATTAACTAAATCATTGGCAGTAAACTCAGGCCCAAACTCTTTCTCTAAAAACTCTGCATCTTCTGGCCCCACCCGAAACGATACCAGCGTGCCCACATTACCAAAAACAGCATCTCTAACAGTTTCTTCCATTTGAGTAATGTATTGATGACCAAGTATGAGAGCTAGTCGATATTTTCTAGCCTCGGACAATATAGTAACAAAAGAACTTGTAGCAAAGTTTTGGAACTCATCAACATAAAGAAAGAAGTCTTTTCTTTCTTCTTCTGGTATCTCAACCCTAGACATTGCCGCTAATTGAATCTTAGTGATTAATAACGAACCAAGTAACTTTGAATTATCCTCTCCTATCCTACCCTTAGAAAGATTCATAATGAATATCTTTTCATTATTCATAATGTCTTGAATATCTATAGTAGACTTTACCTGACCAACAATATTTCTAATTAATGGATTTGATATAAATTGACCAACTTTGTTTTGTATTGCTGCCGTAGCTTCTGACTCGTATTGTTTGCTATACTGAGCATATTCGTTAGTCCAAAAAGCCTTAACTATCGGATCACTAATTTTATCCACTACTTTTTCCCTAAACTCGGGGTCAGCAAACATTCGATTAATCCCTAAAAGGGTGGCATTAGGATATTCTAATAGCGCCAAAACAGTATTATTCAAAATATATTCCATTCTAGCCGACCAAACATCAGGCCATATTTTTTTGAAAACACCCATTAACCCAGAAGAGACTAAGTGGCGATGAGCTGGATCAACGCTCTCCATTACATTAAAAGCTATTGGATAAGCCAAATCGGCTGGATTAAAATACACTACATCATTAATCCTCTCGGGTGGAATAAAGCTAAGTATTTTCTCGGCAGCTTCACCATGAGGATCAATAAACCCCATACCATGACCAAGACGAATATCTTGTATTGCTTTGTTCTCCATCAGCGAAGTTTTTCCAACTCCAGTTTTACCAATTACATAAACATGTCTTCTGCGATCATCAGCCTTAATACCAAACTTTTTTCGCTTGTTTCTAAATGTTGTTTCTCCAAAAAATATAATGCTCATATTATTCTTCAATTGGTAATTCTAATGGAGCTTCGCCCTTTTTTGCTTCTACTCTTGGAACCATAGACGCTGGAGTCAAAATCTTTGATGGGAAGTGATATATCGTTGCCAATTCTTCGGCGTTTAAAACAAATGTTCCTCCAGAAAGTGGAAAGAAAAACGGCAATCTATCGACATATCGCCTAAAAATAATTCTCTTTTTTAAGTGAAGTCTTCTCTCGGGAAACCAAAAAGGGTCATACCACACTTTTCTTGCTTTGGGGATTGTTTTACCATCGGGAATAGGCGCGTTAGCATGTTGAGTATTAAAATTGGTAAAATAACTCATCGGAAGCCTGAGATTTGATTTCACCATAACATCTTTTTTGGAGAGATAGATATAGCGGATACCAACTTCAAATCCAACTTTGTCCATCTTTCTCTCGATTGCTGCAACAGTTTCCCTTTCTACCTCTGTAAGACGCATCTCTGGAGGCAAAATATCATCTTTCTTTTCTTCTTTCTTCTCAGCCCCAATAAGAGCATTAATAATATCTTGGTATAGTGGTTGAGGTTTTGATGGTGTTTTCCTAGATAAAAGTTGATTTTTAATTTTCTTACCCTCCTCAAGCCAAGGAACTTCAGAAAATATTGGTGTAGCGCGCACTTGAACCCATATTTGCTCTCCCTTTTTAAGAAAACTCATACCTTCCAAGAGAGAAGAGATTGGGTCTATCCTTTTTTCTTCTTTGGCCTCTCGCTCAGTTTCAAAATCATGAAATGTTTTAATAGGATAACAATTTGCTTTAGCGAGCTTAAAATCAGTTCCCCATAAATCCCACTTACTATTAGGCATATCTTGAGGAACCTTCTTGGTATAATCCTCTACTTCGAAAACTTCAGCTTCAGGAAATTGAGCATATATATGAGTTTCAATCATTCCTAGGGCTGAACTAGAACAACGGATGTAAAAATGAGGCACTCCATCGACAGCGACAATTTCAAAAGAATAACTAAGCAAACATTGACCATCCCACCATTTTTCAATCCAATTTGGTTCGGCCCATATTTGCCACAAACCAGTAAAAACTAGTTCCATCGCTCTTATTGGTTTAGGGTTTTCTTTTGGTATTCTAATTTCTAATAAAATTGTTTTTTGTTTAGCAACCCATAAATCATTTCTCCACCAAAGCCAAAAGTATAAAAACTTTTTCCACAAAAGAAAAGGCAGTGGTAACCACCACCACGCCAAAATTAACTGCCAAAAAATAACTAGACCGGGTATTGCGGCAACCAAAAGACCGTTAACTTGAATTAAGATCTCTGCCCAGTTGATTTCCATTAAATTTTAAATTATTTGACCAAATATTTACCATCAGGAGTCCTCTTAAAATGCTTTTTGTTGCATAAATTCTGAATAATGGTATTTCTCTTAACTATTCTTTTTTCTAATACTCGAGCTATTATTTCTTCTCCCGAAAGAGGTCTATTCTCAAGTAAAAGAATTTTTTTAATAACATCTTTAACATCTCCTGGCTCATAGCCCCATTCTCTTAGAGCATACAGTCCCCGACCAACCAAGACAAACCTTTCATCTTTAATCAATTCGTTATGGACTGTTTGTTCACCATGATTACCTAACAATTTTGCAACTTCTCTGAAATGAAGTGGCTTACCATTTTTTCTTAGTAACAAATATGCTTTATCTTTAGTGCCCCGTGGATTAATCTCGGGCCAACTCTTAAAACCAATAACACCCTCTGGACTTAAATGAATCTTCTTTGAAAGTTCTAGATAGGAATTTATTTTTTTAGTTGGTTTGACTGGGGCAATATTAATACAATGCTCCACTCTTATTGGTTGCCTGTTTTCTTCTAGTGTTTGATGGATTCTACCAATTGTCTCTTGAGCATTATCAAAACTATTCTTATCAACAGCCCAAAAAGGATGAATATCTTTGCTCTCCGATGATCGATAGAAAGACTTGTTAAGGGTTAAGAGAAAAGATATGTGATTATGATCCTCGGGCTTACCTAATGATTCAATATAGCCATCCTCTCTCTTAATGCCCCCAAAAGAAATCATTCTTTCTTTAAAAACATCAAATAACGGCTGATATTCTTCAACACCTCTTTGCATTTTCTTAATAGCATCTTGTTCAATCTGACGAACTCTTTCTCTAGTAATACCATAATCTACCCCAATAGACTCTAGGGATTCTCTCTTCTTATTTTCTTGATTAAGCCCAAAACGACGAGATATAATATCTTTTGTTCTGTCGGGTAATTTTCCGACAATGTTTGTTGAAATTTTCTTATAATCAAACATAGTTATTTTTTATTATTAAACCAAGTAACCAGAAGTGGTCCCGCTATAAAAATTGAAGAATAAGTACCAACAGATATTCCTAATATCATCGCAAAAACAAACCAACGGATTGTTTCCCCACCCAAAATAAATATTGCGATCAAAACGAATAACGTTGTCGCAGAAGTATTAATTGATCTTTCTAATGTTTCGTTTAAACTTTTATTGACAATGTCTGGAAACAAAAGACGAGGATTCTTTGCAATATTTTCTCTAATTCGATCAAAAACAACTACAGTGTCATTAATTGAATAACCCAAAACCGTTAAAAGGGCAACTGCTATTGGCACAGTAAATTGGATACCATACAGATATCCCATAATTGAGAAAGCGCCCAAAACTATCAAAACATCGTGGAAAAAACCAACACCAGCCGCTACCATACCATACTGCCACGATTTTACTTTTCTATCTCCTGCGTCTCTAAAAGTTAATGCAATGTATAGTATAATTGCTAAGGACGCAATAATAATACTAATAGCAGACTTATCTTTTAACTCATCCCCTATTGTTGGACCAATTGACTCGAAATAATTCTCAGTAGAGCCAACTAGTAATCCTCTTAATTCAATATATTTTTCTTGAGATATGTCAGGCATTCTTAAAACGAAACCGTTTTCTCCGGCCGATTGTATTATAGCATCGCTAAGACCGGCATTATTTAATACCCCCCTTAACTCTGAAACGCTAGGAACATTTTCGCTATACTCTATCTCCATCATACTTCCTCCAGTAAACTCTATACCAAAGTTAACCCCCAAGAAAGCAAGCGACACTAAACTTGCCAAAATCAATATGGAAGATATTGCGTAATATATTCTTTTGTGTTTAATAAAATTCATTATTTCTTTTTCCAAAGCCAATTAATTTTTTCTAACCTAGTTCCTTCAAAAATCTTAAGCAATGATTTAGTAATAACTAAAGCAGCAAATAAACTCATTAATATTCCAATAATTAAAGTAAAGGCAAACCCCTGAACAAAGCTAGTTCCAATAAAGAAAAGAATAAAGGCCACAATTAATGTTGTAAAGTTTCCATCTCTAATAGATGGCCAAGCTCTTTCAAATCCATTATCAATACTATCTTTTAGATTCTTACCTCCATCTAACTCTTCCTTCATTCTAGAAAATACTAAGATATTAGCATCTATCGCCATACCAATTGAAAGAATAAACCCAGCTATGCCTGATAATGTCAATGTAACTGGTAATAACTTAAATATTACCAAAACGAAAATAGTATAACAAACTAAACTAATAACAGCCAACAATCCTGGTAACCTATAGAATGCAATCATAAACAAAACTATTGCTAAAAACCCCCAAAAACCAGCACTCAGAGATTTATTTAACGATTCCATGCCCATAGTTGGACCAACATTTTGATATGTTAAAAGATCAATAGGAACAGGCAATGCTCCACTTCTAAGACGAGTTACAATCTGCCTAACACTCTCTATATCAGACTCTCCAGTAATAATGGCCTTGCCTCCAGATATTTTCTCTTGAATAATTGGAGCATATAAATCATCCTCAGTAATCTCCCCATCTCCAGTTGTATCAACGATTGATTTACCATCAAGAAAAACCGCTAATGGCTTATTAACATTTCTTTCAGTGATACTTTCAAATATTGCACCACCTTCAGAGGTAAACTCTAACTCAATAATAACATCTCTTGTATTTTGATCAAAAAAGTATCTAGCTGTTTTCAAGTGCTCCCCACTAAGCTCTGTCCTCTTCCATTCGCTTAAATATTCTTGAGGATATGTCTTTCTGATTAATATATGACTAGCGACTATTTCTCCGTCTTCGTTTTCATCCTCATCCTTTTTAATAATATGATAACCAAAATCAGTCTCTACAATTGAATCAGCAATCTCTCCAGCACTTAAGCTGAAAACAGCTTCGTCAAACTCGGTAACCATATCTCCCTTTTTAAAAGAGCCCAAAGAACCTCCGTCTTGAGCACTAGCAGGATCATCAGAATATTCTTTAGCAGTCTCGGCAAAGTCAGCACCGTCTAAAATAGTTTGAAATACTGATTCTGCTTTTTCAAGAGCTACTTTGTTTTTTTCTTCAACAATGCTTAATATCTCTGGAGTAATGTCTTCTTCGCCACTAAGCTCCCTAAATTCTAAAAAAGGAGTCTCTCCGATCATTTTGATAGCTTCTACTGGATCAACAACTCCGGCCAACTCTACTACTAAACGATCTCCTTTTACTTGGACTAAAGGTTCCGATACTCCAAAATAGTTGACTCTTCTCTCAATCAAATCTCTTAAACCATTCATTCTATCCTCGTATTCAATTTCATCAACATCACTAAGATCGGCTTGATAAACCAACTGGGTTCCTCCTTGTAAATCAAGACCTAATTTAAAATCAACTTGAGGAATATCAACAAACTTGCCAAATGGAATTGGATAAACAAAAGCCCCCAGAGCAAGAGCAATTATGAATATGAACGCAACTGTTATTCGATAGTAATTCATGATTAATTTATACCGTATTCTATATCAAATCTAGCTTTTTGTCAATTCTTAGTCTTGTCCAACGCAACGCTAACATGAAATGCTCCCCGCTTTCCAATACAAGATGAGTATGAATTTCATGATCATACGACAAAAAGCGTTCTTTAAGGAGCTAAGCTCCTTAATCTAACCTCCTTAATTCGTGCGCTTTACTCCGTTAAGGAGCTTAGCTCCTTAATAATTTTTTCATTATTTAAATATAAGATAATCACTTTTTTAAAAAGTGATTATATGATAACTTGGATTACGATTATAATAATCACAATAACCAAGATTATTTCTGATAGTCTCGAAATCTTTTCTCGCTCCATTTCAAGCACCACAAAAGAACAATATTTTAAGAGGAACTGATTTATCAGTTCCTTTTTCGCGCTGGCAAGCGCCATCGCACTTGCCCTTCTCCTCGCACTCACACTTGTGAGTGTCTTCCTCTTCCGAAGAAGAAGGTTTCCTGTATGCCTTATAGCACATAATATCAATTTATACCCCTTTAAGATAAAAGTCAAATAGTATACTGATATGATAGCTGATTATACTCATCTGTTGGATACTCACGAATACCACGATCGTGCCATAAAACAAAATATTCAATTCCAACATCTAGTGCTAAACGACTGCATACTGTGCAGTATAGTTCACCCGATTTAATTATTAATCCATCAACATCAACTCGAGTGAAATAGAGTTTTGATCCTTTTATTTTATCGGGGTTACTTTTTAAAGCATCAATTATTGCTCGCCATTCGGCGTGCATACAACAAGTATAGTCATAGTTTGGCTTTCTAGGACCAAACTCTTTATTACACATTCTGTTTTTCTCTTGGTCTAGTGCCGGAGCATTATACCCTGCTCCAATTATTTCATTATCTTTTACAATAATTGCACCACATTTAGCATTAAGACACAACGAACCCTTAGCAGTTTCTGCCGCTTTATTCATCCAATAAACTGAGTCTTGTTTATGCACCACAACACTGTTTGTATTTTTTAGGTCTCCCATCTTTATGTTTAGCTCCGCAAGGACAAGGATCATTTCGCCCAACTTTATCAGATTTTTTAGAGACAGGGACTCTAGATTGTTGTCTCATCTCCATACCACCTTTTTCTATGGGGCTTGGAGCAAAAGAAACTGACTTAACTTTAAACATCATCTCTACAACCTCTTTCTCCCAAGTATTAATAAGTTCTTGAAACATCCTACGAGCTTCGTTTTTGTATTCAATCAAAGGATCTTTTTGGCCATAAGCTCTAAGTCGGACTGATTCTCTTAAAGATTGTAGGTTTTCTAAGTGATCAACCCACAAAGAATCTAATACCCTTAAACAAACAACCTTTTCTAGGCTTTTCATATTCTCTAACCCAATATCTGACTCTTTCTTTTGATAGTCTTCTTCTGTATAGCCATAATCACCAATCAAAGATAGCATTATATCTCTTAGAGTGCCTTCTTTCCATTTTTTAAGAACTTCTAATCTTTTTTTATAAATAACTTCTCTTTGCTTGTTGGCTACATCATCATAATCAAGCAAATACTTTCTGGCATCGAAGTGAAACCCCTCTATTTTCCCTTGAGCCGATTCAATAATACCTGATAACATTTTAGTTTCTATTGGTTGGTCTTCGGGCATATGGAGATACCCTGCTAAGGATTCTATTCTATCTGCACCAAAGACTCTTAACAAATCATCTTCTAGGGATAAAAAGAACTGACTGGAGCCCGGATCTCCTTGTCTTCCAGCACGACCTCTTAATTGATCATCTATTCTTCTGGCTTCGTGTCTCTCGGTTCCAATAATATGGAGACCACCAGAATTAATAACCTTTTCTGCGTCTTCTGGTGGATTACCTCCTAGAATAATATCAACTCCTCTTCCAGCCATATTGGTAGCAACAGTTACTGCGCCAAACCTTCCCGCCTGAGCAATAATCTCTGCTTCTTTTTCATGATTCTTTGCATTAAGTATACGGTGAGAAACACCCTCTCTTTCTAAGAGCTTACCTAAAAACTCATTCTTCTCAATTGATGTTGTCCCTACCAATACTGGTTGGCCCTTCTCGTGTCTCTCTTTTATCTCTCTAACAATAGCTTGGTATTTACCCATAGTAGTCCGGTAAACTAAATCAGGTAAATCACGCCGAATCATTGGCTTATTAGTAGGAACAGCGATAACCTCTAGTTTGTAAACTTTATCAAATTCTTCGGCCGATGTAAGGGCAGTACCTGTCATACCTGACAACTTGCCATACATTCTAAAATAGTTCTGAAATGTTATTGAAGCTAATGTCTTTGATTCGGGTTGAACAAAAACACCTTCCTTTGCCTCTATTGCTTGATGCAGACCGCCAGACCATCTTCGTCCAGGCATTTGTCTTCCAGTTGACTCATCGATAATAATAATCTGATCATCTTTAACGATATAGTGATGATCTTTTTCAAACAAAGGCCTTTTAGTCGTAGGATTTAGAGCCTGAGCTCTAAGAGCTTGCTCTAAATGATGAAGATACTTAATACCTTTCTCTTCGTATATATTTTCTACTCCTAGTATATTTTCTAACTCAGCCACGCCTTCTTCGGTTACTGTTACAGTTTTTTCTTTCTCAAATACCTCATAGTGCTTTCCTGGTTGAAGTCTTGGCACAATTCGAGAGAAACTTTGATACATATCCGAGCTATCAGAATCGGGGGCAGAAATAATTAATGGAGTTCTAGCTTCATCAATTAAGATAGAATCAACTTCATCAATTATGGCAAAATTAAATTCTCTTTGAGATTTGGCCGATAAATCATAAACCATATTATCTTTAAGATAATCAAATCCAAACTCATTATTCGTTCCGTAGGTAATATCAGCATCGTAAGCTTCTTTTCTAGTAGATGGTCTTAAGTAATTTTCCACTACCTTAAAACCGCCAAGCTCATCCCTCTTAATGTCTTCATCGCTACCCTCGGCAGAAAAATTAGCATCATAGACAAAAGACTGCATGTGATTAATACAAGCAGAAGATAATCCCAAGAAATTATAAATTTGACCCATCCAAACTAGATCTCTTCGGGCTAGATAATCGTTTACCGTTACTACATGGACTCCCTTTCCACTAAGAGCGTTTAAGTAAATAGGTAGGGTTGCGGTAAGAGTTTTACCCTCACCAGTTTTCATTTCAGCAATTTTACCTTGATGTAAAACAATACCACCAATAACCTGAGAATCATAATGTCTTTGACCTAAAACTCTTCTTGATGCTTCTCTAGCAACAGCAAAAGCCTCGGGCAAGATATCATCCATTGCCTCACCAGACTCCAATCTACTTTTGAACTCAGCTGTTTTTTTAGGAAAGTCCTCATCTTTTAGAGATTTTAATTCAACCTCTAAAGCATTAATGCCTTCAACTGTTAGTTGAAGTTTTTTAATATACTTTTCATTTGGATCACCAAATATTTTATCTAAAAAAGACATGCTGAGATTATAGCATAAGGGAAGCTAAAACACAAAGAATAGTCTTATCCAACGCAACGATAACATAAAATTCATGATTAAGGAGCTAAGCTCCTTAATCTAACCTCCTTAGTGCAACCTTCGTTTCATACTCATTGCTGGATTAAAAAATGCTTCAAGCCTCCTGTGACCGAGCCTAGAACAGATAGAAATAAATACATCTTGAAAAAACAACCGTTAATTAGTCGACCAAGAAAACTAAGCAATAAAATTGAGATAGTTTTCTTTGTTTACAACTTCAAATTGTGAATTACTATAAGCATTAATAAATTCTACAGGATTAGAGATCTTGCCCTTGCCCATATTCGATATAATTTATTTTTTAATAAATACTATTCGAAAATAAACATTGGCCCTATTCCTACTTTTATCATATTTGTTGAATTATGGGACTACAATCCCATAATTATACGAAATTAAAAATACCTCAAGAGGCTATTTCGCACTAAAGAACTTTGGCATAACACCTAAGGCAAAATGAATTTCGGGAGAGTAGTGAATGTAATAGATTTAATGCATTCTTATTTGATATTCAGATGCAACGATAAAATTATTTTTTAATTTGTCGCCATGCAACTCTAAGACCTTAACGATTACGGTGAGTATTTTTTTACTAGATTCTTTTTTGAGTTTTAATAATAAGATTCCAACATGCCGATTCGAATTCTTAAAAACAAGTACCCCAAAATCCTGATCAAGAGTTACAATTACCCTATTTTCTCTTTTAGCCCAAGATAAAACCTGATTATCTGTAATACCCGAAAAACCATCCAAAACACTAACAACATCCCAACCCATCTTTCTTAAATAAATAGCAACCGAAACACCTATGTTTTCGTCTAACAACAATCCAGGTGATTTCATAGTAATATTATTTAAATGAAAAAACTTTTTCTTGCCTAACAAGCTGAGTCGCGTATTGAATGGCAGCGCTAATGTCTTCTTTTTTTAATTGAGGATAGTTTGCTAGTATCTCCTCAACCGACATTCCCTCTGATAATTGTTTCAATATCAATTCAACAGTTATTCTTGTTCCCTTAATAACTGGCTTGCCCAACATTATATCTGGATTAATTTCAATTCTTTTATTATCTTTCATATATCTTAATTATATCTACTAATTTTATTATTGTCAAATAAAATAATTATACGAAATTAAAAATACCTCAAGAGGCTATTTCGCACTAAAGAACTTTGGCATAACACCTGAGGCATAATGAATTTCTGGAGAGTAATATTTTAAGTCAAAACCCCTAAACATATTCTTAACATTAACTTTATCTAAATTAACTCTCTTAGAACCAAAAGAAAAAGTATATTCACTAAAAGGAAAAGACTCAATAAATGCTCTATGAGTTTTGAAGTATTTAAAAATATTAGATAAGTCTTTCCTTATCTTCATTGCGAACGGCTCGTTAAGAGAACCGCTCTGAAAACTGGCGACACCATTATCGGTTAAAGCGTTCAAAACATCACTATAAAATATCCTATTCCAACAAAACTTAGCTACTGGTGTAGGGTCTGTTAAATCCGTAATAATTACATCAAAATAATTTTTGTATTGTCTAACAAAAGCTAGCGCATCTTCATTAAATATTTTCACTCTTTTATCACTAAAATCACTTTTGAAATATCTTTTTGACACTTCAATAACCTTAGAATCAATATCAACTAAAAAAACTTCGTCAACTGGATGCTTCAAAACCTCTCTTAAAGCCATACCATCTCCTCCCCCAATAATTAATACTCGCTTGGGCTTTGCATGATAGAACATAGAGGGATGAACCAACATCTCATGATAAACAAATTCGTTCTTGGTTGAAAGCTGAACTATTCCATCCAAAACCAAAACTCTACCAAACTCTTTGGTATCAAAAATTTCTATCTTTTGAAATTTACTCTTAAGAGAAAGAACCTCTTTTTTAATTTCAAAACCCCAAGTAGAAGCACTATCCTCTACTTCAAGAAAATCCTCAAAGAACCATTTATTGCCAAGGAAATTCTTTTTCATATTATTCTACACCTCTTTTAATTTCAATCACCTGTATACTCTTAGGTTTAAGAATTTGCTTAAAATGATCTAAAGCTTTGTATGGCTCAGAATGCTCACCGCAAGTAAATATATCTAGAGCGAAATATTTCATCTCGGGCCAAGTATGGAAAGTAATATGAGATTCGGCAAGCACAACAACCCCAGTCATTCCTTGGGGTAAAAATTTATGAACATATACTTTTAAAGGTTGAGCCTTAGCTAGTATGGCTGCATCTAGAAGCATCTTTTCAAACTTTTTAGGGTCTTTGATATCTACCACACCCCAAAGCTCTGCGATAATATGAACTCCCGCACTCTGGGAATTTTTTTTGGTCGGGATCCATTTACTGGACCTCTTTGTTTTATTGACCATGGTCAAAAACTAGTTGCTTACCTTGCATAATGGGCTAATTAGATCATTATGCAAAGCCATCCTCGCCACTTAAGAAAGTGACGGAATTTCTTCTACTTTACTAAATATTTAGTAAAGCTAAAAAACAAAGAGATAAAAAAAGCAACCAGCGATTAAATTTGTAAATAACAATAATTTCCTTTTAACACGAAAGATTGTTTTTGTCTAGCGCCCCTCTTCTCTAACCCTTTCCCCTTCATCTTCATGAGCTGCAGGATCAAAGTTAAAAAACCTCTTAAACTTTCTAGCTGCCCTCTTTCTCAAACTATCTGGTTTTTCCTTATTAGTAACTAATTGCTTAATAGCAATATCTTTAACTTCGTCTATTGCACTGTATAAATCTCCCGAAATGGCTTGAGCGATAATATCATTATCCCTACCGGGAATTGATATAATTACCTTACAAAAGAATAGTCCTTTCTTAGATCCCGATGATTCTGTTCCAACTTCCCAAATAATTTCAATTCGATCTCTTCTTGACTCTATTGGATTCTCTTGAGCATCTTCTTCATTTAAAAAACTCGTGATTGGTCTCTCCAAAGAGTGCATCTTTTTTTCTATGTATAACTTAATTGCTTCGGTAACTTCTATGTTTGGAGACTTGATAATATTTTTCATATTTTTTATATTAATTTCACTAATTATATTTTAGCAAATGTAATCGGAAAAGAAAAGCCCTATGCTCTCGCATAGGGGGTTTCTCTTAGAAAACTATTTCTTCTTGCCAACCTTCTTAACTACTTTCTTAACGGCTTTCTTAGCAGGCTTGGCAACCTTCTTAACCGCTTTCTTAACAACTTTTTTTACAGCTTTTTTAGCTGGTTTTTTTGTTGCAGTTTTTTTCTTTACAGGCATTTTTTTATCACTTAAAAGTTTCGTAAAAAACTTTTAAATATTTTTTAAAAACACAGGAAGCAAATAGCCGACCGTTATTTGCAAAAATTAATATCAATGTGCTTTACTAATTCCATTATCTTAGTTTTATTCTTTTTTGTCAAGAGTTTCAAACCCTAAAAGACGAATCTCTTCTTCTATCACAATTCCAAATTTTTGTTTTACCTTTTTTTTAGCAATATTAATTATATCTAAAACATCTTGTGAGTGTGCTTTTCCATTGTTAGTAATAAAATTAGCATGGTTAGGTGACACCGTCGCATCTCCTACTTTTAATCCTTTCAAATTAATTAAATCTAATAATATTCCTGTAGCAATTGTGTTATTGGAAATGTTTTTTTCTAAGTCGGGGAACTTTTTTAAAAATTCTTTTTTCTCTCTTATATTTTTAAACTCATAGTTTTTAAAAACGCTACCGGCGGAAAAACCAACAACTTGTTTTTTTCTTCTTAAGTCTAAGCATTTCTTAATTTCTTCTTTTATATTTACAGAATTACCTTTTTTAAATTTTAACTTTGCTCTCAAGATGATAAGATGTGGATTGTTTTTAAAAATACTTTCGCGATAGCCAAACTTACATTCTTCGTTTTTATACCTCTCTATCTTTTTTGTTTTAATATTAATCACATCTACCCAAACAACACTATCTTGCATAGCTTTGCCAAAGCAACCAGCATTGCCATAAACAGATCCGCCTACTGTTGCTGGTATTCCACTAGCCCATTCAATTCCACTCAAATTATTCTTAGTGCAAAGGGCTATTAACGCCGGTAGAAATACTCCAGCATCGGCAACAACAGAAGTTCCACTAACCACAGCTTCTCCACCAACAATTCTAATTACTAATCCGGGATAGCCATTGCTATTAATTAAAACATTACTTCCATTACCTAAGATAAAAAATGGAACGCTATTTTTCTTAGCATAATTAATTGCTTCTTTAATTTCTTCTATAGTGCTAGCCTCAACAAAATACTTAGCTCGCCCACCAATCCTAAAAGTATTATATTTTTTTAGGCAGATGTTTCTTTTGATCATTTTATAATTTAATAATTAAACATTGTGACCCCGACAATTCTATTATCGGCTCGGGCTTATCTTTAAAAAATTCATCAAATGCTTTTTTAACTCCGGGAGTAGAGATGTAGTCGTGTGAAATAATAACACCACCCCTAGACATACGGGGATAGAAAAAATCTAAAGAATCCCTTGTTCCTTCGTGCAAATCAACATCTAAGTTTACAAAAGAAAATTTCTTGTTTTTGATTATATCTGCAGTTTGAGGAAACAATCCTTTAGTGATAAAAACATTAGAATATTCTTTTAAATAGTTAGCGACATAATCTAGTGAAGATTTAAATTCTCCGGCTTGAAAATGAATATTGTTATCATGGTTTGATAATTCGGGTAAACCATTAAAAGTATCAAATAAATAAACATACTTATCATTTTCTCTAGCTTCACATATTATCTTAGCCGAGCCTCCCATATATGTTCCCACCTCAGCAATATCACCATCAATCTTACTAGTTGACTTTACAGCCATATATAATTGATACCCTTCGTTATCTCCCAAAAGCATCTCGGTCTCCCCTTTTATCTTTTTAACCAAGTCTAATACTTTTAACCTCTCGGGGTCATTATAATAAACACTATAACCAGAATCAGTAGAAACGATAACATAGCCCAGCGCATCGTTGATAATTTTCCAAGAAAGAACCCTCCTACAAAATCCTTTTAATATTTTAATTGCCATAATATTCTTTAAAACTCTCTTCCCAGTCAGGATTAATCTCTACTGCTTCTAGTGCTTTTTCCTTAGCTAATTCTTTATCTCCCAAAACCTGATCGGCGGTTCTGATTAACTTCTCATGAGATGACAAAAATCTTGGCTCTAAATCAACTGCCTTTTCTAATAACTCAAAGGCTTCGGAAAAGTATTTATCTGATGTATCAAAGTCTAGAGATAGATAATATATTTTACCAATGTTTATCTTGGCTTGTGCAACCTCCCAATGACCTTGAACATTTTTAGGACTTTCTGCTAATCCTAATTCAGCGACCTCTAGCGCTCTAGAGATTGCTTCCATAGCCAACTCCCTATTCTCTTCGTTATTATCCGCTATTAATTGCTCTAAATGATAATAGTCAAAATAGTGGTTGTATAGCTTAGACAGCGTCCAATAATCTTTAAATCTAACAGAGTCTTTTTCTATTAAACCCTCTAGCTTCTCAATTAAATACTCCATTTTATTAATTTCAAAAGATATTTGCTCGCTTCTTAATTCTTCGTCTTCTATCTCGGCCACCACACCCTTATTGGATAATGCAATTACTCTATCAGTGATTGAAAGTAAGAAATTCTCTCTTCCCATTGGAACACTAATAGCAGTCTCAAAATAATCTAGCGTATCTTCAAAGTCTATTGGGGCAGATAGTGACATTGATCCATAATGATTAGCATTATATGGTTTAGAAATACCAGCAATAAATGATATAGTAAATACTATTGTGATAATTAATAAGACAACCAAATTAATTTCTTTCTTGTCATCATCAACCACTTCTTCTTTTGATGTGTTAAAAGATATAAAAGCAAAAGCTAGGAAAATAAGCATATAGCTGGCAATCATATCAAACACTGTAAGATTTTGAATAAAATGGGCTACAAAAAGAGAAGTAAATACTGCTGGTGCAATAATATCCCTATCCTCTTTTAGATAGTATCTCCACAGAGCATATATCGCTACGGCAAACATCATAAAGAATATTATTGTGCCGACTAACCCAAAAGCAACCAGAGAATCAAAAACAACATTGTGAGCTCGATCAAACCAAACTTCACCACCATATTCTTGAAGTAATAATTTTGGCTCAAATTTCCTTTCGAAGGGAACTCGATAATTCTCAATTCCCCAACCCAACATTGGCCTTTCTTTAAAAGATTGCCAAGAAATATCCCACACTGTAAAACGAGGAGCCATACCATGAAAACCAAATATCTTCTCTCTTACAGGATTACCGTCAATAAATGCCGATACGCCAATTACAATTGAAAAGAAGAAACCCAAAATTAAAATAGCCCGACATCCAATCTTGATGTATTTGTTTTGATTTTTAAAAGCATAGTATAATAAAAAAAACAAAATCATTCCTGCTAAAAATGCTCCTTTCATAGCTCTTCCACCCGGATTAGTTAAAATTCCTAAAGCGATTATAATAAAATTAATTAGATAGAAATATTGAATTGGTTTTTGTGACTTTAACAACCCATAAAAAGCAAAGAATATTGCTACTAACAAATAGCTACCCATAAAAGATGTATTGCCCAAGGTTGAACCATTTTTGTAATAGCTAGCTAGCTCAAAGAAACCATAAACATTTCCTATGCTTACAAGAGCTACAGCTGACGCAATAATAGATATTGCAGAAAACACCATCATCCAATCGCTACGCTTTTTAATAAATGATGAAAGGACTAAGAAAAAAGCAAATATATGTAGGTGCATAAACAACCCCATTCCTCTCTCAAAGTTAGACCAAAAACTAAACTCAAAATCAAATCCAGATACTGCGCTCACAAAAGCTATTACGATAAAAGCCAGAACCGATAAGGTTATGGCATTTTTATTAGGTCGATACTTTTTATCAAAAATGGCTAGGACAAGCCAGGCAAAAAACATTACCTGGACAACCCCCATAAAAAAAAGTAGTCGAGGTCCCATAAAGGGATACATCATTTTCAAATTAACGGCGAGTGGTGTTAACAAGGATAAGAATATACCAATCCAAACAGTGTATTGTAATAAACTGTTTATTATACTTTTATCTCCGTATGTTTTTCCCATATATTTATATATTATAAAAAATTATCCCGAAATATTCGTGCATTGCTAAATCTGAATTGCGTAAATTCTTAGCATTTGGAATATAGCTTAAGATACCATATTCCCCAATACTTTTAAAGTCTATTGGCGCTGGAATAGGGTTCGCATGAAGTTTTTCAAACTCTAACATGGCTCTCTTCATATGATAAGCTGATGTAACTAAGAAAAAAGGTTCTTCGCCAACAATGTCATAAATGTTTTTAACATTTTGTTTAGTGTTTTTAGAACTTCCCTCAATAATAATATCCTCTTCTGGTATTCCTCGATTAATAAAGAAGTTTCTTACTGCTAAAGCTTCTCCACTATTTGGATTCTGTGGATCTGTTCCGGATATAATAATTTGAGTAGCATGATCAGTTAAATGTGCAATTCTTAAAACTTCGCTAGAGCGCAAAACATCACTCTCTCGTCCACCCAATAACAAAGCAATTTTATCGGCTTTGCGAATATCACTCACAGTACTATACTCTTGCTCTAGCGGTTTTAGCAATAAGTCTGCAGTAGGGGTTATTGAAAAACCATAATATGCCACTAATCCAACAATTAAAACAATTCTTCCAAATTTGTATCCCTTGCTAAATACTAAAAGAGTTCCAATTAAAATTATAATAGGAATAAAGACACTGGGCAATATAATTTGAGACAATATCATTTGCTAATCTTAGCAAATTTTACTCCAAATGTCATTAGTTTTATATTATATTTAGAGGAAAACTCTCTAAATAATTAGAGGATTGATTTTTTATTCTTAAACTTATCTATATCGCTTGGTGTTAATAAGTGACAAACATCAGCATGTTTTTTAATTCCAAAAGAATAATTATGAGCAAATCCGACATATTCTATTTTCTTATTTTTGTGTTTGACATATTTAATGGCTGGAATGAGATCCGTATCAGAGCTAACAATTATCATGGTATCATAATAATCATCTATTGCTCCGATAATTAAATCTATGGCAATTTTAACATCTACTCCTTTTTCTCTAATTTTACCTTTATCATACATAACTCTTCCCCTTTTTATTTTAAATCCATCGTCTTCAAGATGAGACAAGAACTTTTGTTGACCCATAACTATAGCTTTACTTTTTTCTGTCTGATCAATGTTTCTTGCAATTCCGACATAATATCTTTTCGAAACCAACTCTCTATTTCCAATCAAAAAATTAACAAATAATTGAAAATTAAACCTATCACCCTTATTCAAAAATATTTCTTCATCTTTTAAATATCCATAAAAATTATTACCGTCTATATAAACAGCGACCCTTTCTTTTTTGTTTTTTTGAGATTCCATAAAATAAATAATTATGTATGTAATTATAATATAAACTAAAACAAAAAGCCACCCTTGCAAATATGCAGGGGTGGTGATCATAGTAATATAAATATATCTTTAATTAATTTTTTTGTCAATACCCATAAAATATGTTATAGAAGTATGGTAATTTTATAATTATTATTTTTAGGAAATCTTATTCGGCTTATAATTGGTTATCTATTTTTTAGTTATTAAACAATAATCGTTTTCTTATCTATAATATGCTCTTGAGTACAATTATACTCGATATTGAGTACGAATTAAAATTAATATTGTTAATTATTATACCTCTTATACAAATCACTTATTATAATTCCACTTTCTTTCATTTGAGCTATTAACGATTCTATTTCTTTGATTCCCTCTTCAATATTGCTATGATTGCCCTCCCACAATACTTCTTCTGAGCCATTCATCTCAAAAAGAGATATCATTTTCTTTCTAGAAACAATATTTCTAGATAAAATATTAATATATGGATGATTAATTTTTTTTATATCAAAACCCTCCTCTCTTGTTTGATTGATTAGAGTTGCTACTTCTTTAATCTTGTCTTCTGTTTTACCTATTAATTCTTTTGTTTTTTCATACTCTGCCGATGGTTCAAAATTTCCAATTTTTTCTTTCATATTTTTTTTATTAATTTTTCCAATTGTTAAGATTTTTAATTATTATATCTTTGATATTAGATGATATGTTTAAAACAAAGTCTTGATCGGATATGAATGCCTTCAAATCATACTCTATACTCTTACTGTCTGCATTGTCTACCTTCTCTAATAAAATGCATTTAAGTTCTTCTTTGGTTTGCACACCTTCAATACAATCAAGGTTTGGCTCTATCCCTTTTTCTAAAAACCACATTAGATCAAAAAAATCTCTGCCTTTTACTGAGGCTAACGATTTACCATCCTTGCTAGTTTTCTCCCACTTTCTATACATTATAGCTCTTACCTTTGTTGCCATTAATGTTTCAATATCAAATGTTTTTATTAAAACCGAGTGATTAAACTTAAAAATAGGCTTAAATTCTGTTTTAAACTTATTGCAAAAATCAAAATCAGAGAAAACCTCTATTTTAATAAAAAGATGGGTAGGTTCAGATAAGTCTTTTACAAAACCTAATTCTTTTAATATTGGAAACTTAAGATATATTCTAAACTTCTGGATTTTAATTTCTGGAGAAATGTCTGTGTTGTTTTCAAAGAAACTCTTAACATCCTTGGCAAGATTATCTAAATTGATATCTTTCTTAGTATCTACAAAATCTAAGTCTTCCGATAGACGAGGAATACCATAGCACTGAGATAGACAAGTTCCACCATAGAAAAACAAATCTTTATAATCTTTAGAAGAATAAATGTATTTTAAAATAAAAATCTGCAAGTATTCTCTTAAAAGATTGCGGGTATAGAAGTCAGACTTGTCGTAATTGTCGCTTACTATCTTTTTTAATATTTCTTTAGTGTGCATAAAATTTTCCAATTTCTTTCATTCTCTTGTTGTTCGAAATTAAAATATATCTTTTAAATTCTTTTAAGTCGCTAGCTTTCATTGCCTCTTTATTAATCCTAAAGGATTCTAAAAAATCATCTCCCGTAATTATATTCTTACGAAAATACAAGAAGTCAAATAAAGCCTTTGCGGGAGTTGCCTTGTATATTAAGAAGTCACCTTTTCTAATCACCTTAAATCCAGTGAAGAGACTTTCCTTAATACTACGATAACGGAATAGCCCAAGATCGTTTCTCATTTCAAATGTTTTCTTATTACTTACTAAAGAAAAGCTAAAAGAGGCTTCGCTTAAGATGTTATACTCATTTAGAACATACTCTAAACTTAAATACGATGGAGAGTATAGCACTCCAGATATCATTTCTAGGTATTTGTTGTATTCGCCACTTCTTTTTACCTTGTTTAAGTATTCTACTGAAACATACATTCCTCTCTTAAGAAGGACAACATCTCCTCTTTTCTTGAGCCGAGATAACACCATGTTTAAATGGTGCCTTTTAAAACCCAAAGACAAGAGATTCTCGGGCAAGAAGTATGGCATACCCGCTATTATGCTTTCAAGTTCTCTTGATTTAATCATAACTTGTTTCTGTTAATATACAACAATTGTATATTATTCGAAATGAGTTGTCAAGCTTTGTGGTAATATTAAAGATGTTCTATAGTCACATCTAAAGCAAAACATTCTCCCTTTTTTGATATGCAAGCATATCTTTGGATTTACCTATTAAGACCTCTGCTGGAATGCCAAGACCTTCAGATAAATTAGCTATCATCTCAACGGTTAGTTGGCGTTTACCAGAAAGAATTTCTGAAACACGATTACGACCACCTAGATAAGGAACGAGGTCTGCTTGTTTAAGACCAGCTTGTTCCATTCTAAATTTTATTGCCTCAATTGGATTAGGCAATGATTTGGGAAACATTTTAGATTCATAATCTTTAACTAAGATTGTAAGCAATTCTAATTGCTCACCCTTTACTGTATTAGGATTTGGATCATAATCAATTAGCCCTTCAATTGCCCTAAGAGCTTTTTGATAATCTTCATTTGTTTTTATAACTTTAATTTTAATCATATTTTTATTAATTTATCTATAACTTGCTTCTGTTAATATACAACAATTGTATATTATTGGAAATAGGTTGTTAAGTCTAGAGTATTAACAATATCACTCTTGGTAGCGAAACCTCTTCGTGCTTGAGCTATGCCTAGATTCATTAAATCCATATTTTCCTTTTGGTGAGCATCGGTATTAATTATCATCTTTACTCCCGCTTTAACTGCCTTATTAATATTAATATCGTTTAAATCTAGTCTAGCGGGATGAGCATTAATTTCTAAAACAGTTTTTGTTTCTTTGGCGACAACTAGTATTTTATCAAAGTCAATATCATATTCCGCTCGTTTACCAATAATTCTCCCTGTTGGGTGTGATATGATATCCACATTTGGGTTTTTCATTGCTTTTACTAATCTCCTTGTCATTTTGTCTTTGCTTAGTTTAAAATGAGAATGTATCCCAGCAATAACAAAGTCTAGTTCTTTTAGGGCGCTATCTTTAATATCAATAGAGCCATCGGCTAAAATATTAGCTTCGCAACCCTGAAGAATATGTATCTTTAGTTTCTTATTTAATAAATCAATTTCTTTTCTTTGTTCTTTTAGTCTTTTCTCGTCTAACCCATTTTCTATTCTTAAATACTTTGTATGGTCTGCAATACCAATATATAAGTAATTTAAGCTCATCGCTTTCTGAGCCATTTCTTCTATTGAACCAGATCCACCAGACCAAGTAGTGTGGCAATGAAGGTCTCCTTTAATATCATTGTAATCTATTAAGTTTTTTGGTTTTGGCTTAATTGCCCCTTCTCTCAATTCTGGAGGAATCCAGTTTAAGTCTAGAGCAGAGTATATTGATTCTTCTGTTTCTCCAGCAATCTTTTTGTTGCCTTTAAAAACACCATATTCGTTTAACTTTAATCCTTTTGCTATTGCAATCTTTCTGAGGTTAATATTATGTTCTTTAGATCCAGTAAAGTATTGTAGAGCTGATCCAAAGCTTGTTTTGGGCACCACCCTCAAATCAACATTGTATCCCCCTTTCATTCTTACCGATGTTTTGGTGGTGCCTTGACCCCATACTTTTTGAACCTCAGGAATTTTAACGAAATACTCCATTACCTTTTTAGGATTCTTTGAGCTTACTAAAATATCAATGTCACCCACTGTTTCTTTCATTCTTCTAAGTGATCCTGCTATGCTAATATTTTCAACTTCAGGCATGGTTTTTAAATAATCAATTATTCTATTAGCTTCAACGAAAGCTATAGCAACAGACACTCTGCCTTGAGTTTTGTCTAAAAACCCTATTCCCTCTAGTATTGCCTGCTCTGTTTTTTCTCCAAATCCAAAAAGAGGGGCAATCTTGTGCCTCTCGGCTGCCCGCTTCAAATCTTTAATGTTTTTAACTTTCAATTCTTGGTAAAGGGTCTTAACGGTCATGGGCCCCACCCCTTCTACTTTAGTTAATTCTTCAAGATCTACGGGTGTTTCTTTTTTCAACAATTCATATTGCTTGATCTTGCCTGTTTTTAAATATTCTTCAATTTTTAAAGCAATGTGCTTGCCAATTCCAGGCATGCTCTCTAGCTCTTTAAGCCCGCCCCTTTCATATATGTTCTCAATATCTTCCTCATATATTAAAACATCGGCAGCTTTCCTGTAAGCATAGGGCTTAAAGGCAACTCCATCCATAGCAAATCTATCTGCCATATCGTAGAGTATTTTAGCTATTTCTTGGTTTTTCATATCATTTTGATACGATTAAATTTCAGGGTTAATTTATGTATTCCCATTAACCCAAATCCTTCAACGATTCTAGCTTTTTACCTTTACCAGAAATCATCTCTTCTTTACTTTTGAGTAAATTCTTTAATAGTTTGTTTTCTTTTATAGAGTAGAATCTACAACTAGAAAAGCTGTTGTTTTTTATTAAAGAATCAATTTCTTTTTTAGGGCTATCTTTTTTGCTCATTTTAACTATTAATATATTGCTTGAAAAATCTAATATTAAATATTTCTTGATTTTTCATTAATTGCTATCGTATAATTGTTTGCTGTAAAATCGTACTGATTAATAAATATCTTTTTAATCGGAATAATAGAGTTTATTTCATATAAGGTTAATATGGCATCTCTATAGTCTCTTTCGTCAACACTACGATAAGATATTGGGGGGAGATTATTAGAGATTAATATCGCATTAGCAGTAAAGCGAGCTGTTCTCTTATTTCCATCTTCAAATGGTTGGATATAAGATATTCCCAATAAAGCAATAAGTGCCTTAGAGAATGGGCTTTTCGCTTGTGTAATTGCCTTTTCTAATAAATCAACAGCTTCTGATATCTGATAACTATTATCCAATGGCCTAAATATTGATCCAGTAATTCCAACTGGGCTCTGCCTAAAACCTTTTTTGATTTTTAAGTCTTTAGTTAACAAAAAATGTATTTCTTCTATTTCTCCTTTTTTAATCTTCTTATATTTATCTGGATTATTAAAAATAGTATGAAAGGCGTCTCTATGGTTTAGAATCATCTGGGTTTCTTCTTTAGTTCTGTTTTTTGCTTCTTTGTTATTTAATATTAATTGCTCGGTATCTACAAGAGAATAAGTATTTCCTTCGATTTTAGAAGATTTCCAAGCAAGCTCAATTACAAATCTTTTTAGTTCTTTTTCTTGGATAACTGGTGTTATATTCTTTATCTTGCCTTGCCAATTTGCTGTTGAATTGTTCAAAAGATTAATTTCATCTTTTGAAAATAATTCGCTTGGTATAGATGACAAGAATTCAAAATTATATCTAGCAAGACCAAACCTTTCGTCAGGATCAATAGAACAATATTTGCGAGCATCAATGTCTAGGAATATTCTTCCGATGATGCCAATACTATACTTAACAGATCTCCCCGAACCACTTTTATTCAAAAGCCCAAGACGAGCCATATCTGATAAAGCTCTTTTGACTGTTACAAGAGAAACATCGCTCATCTTTTCAAAAACTTCTGATGATTGCAAAGATTCATCTTTAACAACTATATTTAATATCTCTTGTTGTTTCTTGTTTAAATCAAACATATTCGTATCATTTAGCTACTCTAATCGTATCATTATGATACGATTAGTGCAAGTAGTTAATTTCAGAATTAATAAAATTAACGGTTTCTTGTTTAAGATGTTTGCGAATAACTTTAAATTTATCGTAATCTAGTAAAACATTAAGGTCTTGATCTATAACACTACTATTAACCTCTTTATCTATAAACTCTTTTAATTCTTTAAAGAACTGCTTAACTGGTATACCCCTTCTCTCCTCTACAACATCACTAGAATAATCGTAACCTTGAGAAAAGAAGTAATGTATATCATAAACATCCCTTCCAGCAATTCCACCACCCTGCTCAAAACGATCAATAAGAGCTATTAATTTATGAGCAAACATAGTTTCAATTGTTTGACAAATTGCAGTTCTATTTATCGGTAATAAATACTGAGAAGAATATTTATTAGAAGTAAAGGTTTTATCTAATATCTCCAACTTAATTGTATTTCTTTCGTCTTTTGGAGCGGAATATTTTAAAAAGAATTGCAAAGCATTTTTGCTTTCGTCTTTAATTTCTAAGTTTAATTTTTTGAAAATACCATAAAGAGATTTCTTGAGTTCTTTTTTATCTGCACCCTCTTTAAGATCAAAATCTAAATCTACCGAAAACCTATCTAAAAAGCCTAACATTCGTGCGCATGTTCCTCCTTTAAAAAAAATATTTAATGCTAGATTTTTATCATCTAATATTTCTGTAAGCAAACGATGCATTTGAGCTTCGTGCCTAGCCTGTTCTCTTTTTTTGTTATACATAATTTATTTTCTTCTTTATCTTGTCTATCTCCGACCAATTAATTTTTTTATTACAATCAAAATGATATTTTGGGTTGAAATAAAGCATATCGGCTATAGCTCTATTAGTAGAGGCAATAGAAATTCCATCTTTAACAATAATACCCGAGTTATTATATAAGAAATCATCTTTCATTTTACGAACCAAAAAATCATACCCAACGATATTGAACCTCCTGGATACACTAGATACTATTGTAATATATTTTACATCTTGAAACATCAATCCTTCATCAATTAGCACACTCTCGGTGCTAATATATCCATATCTATGAATAGCTAAAAGACCAAGATAAAAAGGATTAATGTCTTTTACTGGAATGGTAGAATAAAAACCCTTATGAATTTTATTCAAAAGGCCTTTTTGGACATACCTTTTAATAGTAGTATAAAGGGTGTTTGAATTACTGATTCCCCAAATAACAGCTAAGTCTTGAGTATGATAAACACTTTTTCCATCGTGGAGAAGCTTTTGAATTTTTGATTTATCCATATTCTTGTTATATTATCCTGTACACTTTTGTACAGGATAGCATGACATGGAATTATTGTAAATACACCTGCTCTGTTTTTTCAAGCATTTTTTCAATGGTAAAACTCTCTTGTATTCTTTTTCTAGCCCTAGCTCCTTTTTCTTCTCTTAAGCTTTTGTTGGTTATCAATTCTTTTAGAGCTATTTTTAATTCTTCTTTGTCTCCTCTTTTAATTAAATAGCCAACACTATCATCTACTATTTCTGATACTCCTCCAACATCCGAGGCAATAACTGGCAAGCCAAAACTCATTGCTTCTAAAATAGTAATGGGGAATCCCTCGTAGTTAGATGTTAAAACAAATATGTCAGCATTCTTTAGCTTGTTTAGTGTTTCTGCTCTTGTAAGGGATCCTGTAATCTGAATATTATCACCGCCCATTCTTTTAATCTTCTCTTCTTTTTCTCCGCCTCCGATTATAAAAAGATTAGTGTTTGACTCTTTTAATTCACCGAAAGCTTGTATTAATAATTCTGGGTCTTTTTGATTGCTTAATCTGCCAACAAATACTATATTAATATTGTTATCTGTCTTTTCTCTTTGAAACAACTCTACTCCGTTATGTATTGTAATTAGCTTATCTTCTTTGGCCACTTTGTTTTTAATAGCTAACTGCCTATCATATTCAGAAACACATATTATTCTATTACAATATTTTTGAGCAACTCTTTCTGCCAAAGAAACAAGTAGTTTCTTTGTTTTGGGTACTCCATCGGTAAATCCCCAGCCATGAGCAGTAAATACGGTTGGTATTCTGTTTTTAATAGCTAATCTGGTCCAAAAACCAGCAATAGAGCTATGACAGGCTATAATATCTGGGCTAAATATGCTAGCCACCTCAATTATTCTTTTCATTGCTTTTAATCCCGGAATTGGATTAAAAGTGTTTCTAAAGTATATATTTGGATGAAAAGTAATATTGTTCTCTTTTGCAAGCTTCTCTAATTCTCCTCCGGGAAAAGACATTATGGCTACGCTATGGCCTTTTTCTTTCATATACTTAGACAATTGAAAAACATGGGTTTGAGCTCCCCCAGCTTCTGATTTAGTAATGGTGTAGAGAATTCTCATTGAAGTTGTTATGGTTAATCGATATGAATTCTTGGGGGCCCGCCATCGCGAGCTTAATTCTTGGTTAAATAATTTTCTAATCTATTATTTAAAAATCTTCTACCAAAACCTGTCTTAAAATACTTCTCTCTTTTGATAGCATCGTTTTTGTTTAAACAAATTTCACAGTATATCAATATAAGCTTTCCTCTGTTTTTGGTAGAAGATACTGCCCCTGAATTATGTTCACTCAGCCTTCTTTTTAAATCAAAAGTATAACCGATATAAAAATTTTCATCTTTTTTGCTCAACAAAACATAAGTGTAATACATAAAACTATATTCGCTTAGGCGAGGCGGGCGTGGCCCCAGCTTCTGATTTAGTAATGGTGTAGAGAATTCTCATTTATTCTGTCTTTTCTGTAATTTTTCCTATTTTGAATATGTCTTCGTTTTTAGTAATTATCTTAAATATGTTTTCTAAGAAATCACCTCCGGCATAACCAACAATTAGAGCTAAGCTCAACGGCAATGTTTCTGCTCCCGCAAACATAACTCCTAAGTCTTTCAATGCCCAAGCCGAAGCAAAACCGATAGCACCAGATATTGCTAGTGTTGTTATTAAATACTTTTGATCAATTTTAACATTGCTATACGACTGCTTGTGTTTAATAATCCCCATAGATCCTCTAATAATACCTCCAACAAAACCAAGTATAAAAAATGTCATAGTTTTTT
>JAQVRO010000021.1 GCA_028701035.1 Minisyncoccota bacterium | reverse complement strand
GGATTATTAAAACCAAACTTTTTAGGAGTTATGCCTACATCGGAAGAGGGGCATTATTCTCTTTTTGGTTACGATATTTTAAAATACAAAATCAAAAGAGGTTTTGTTACTGCCATATCATCTAATATTGATTTGCGTCCCGGAGATGTCGCTTTTAGGGGCAACTTTGCTATTATTGATGATAATTTAAATATCCTAGATAGGCGAGCGGGAAGAATAAAAGATACCCAAGATTTAATAGAACTATTAAGAAGTATTGAAATTGATGGAGTAGAATTATTTATTGAAAGTGCCGGAGACTACCGCCTAGCAATAGTTTTTAGAGGCGAGGGCTTATCTTCGGATATAGGTGATGGAGATCCACACTATGGTGGTACTATAGAGGTTAATGCTTTGGGTGAATCTGGTGAATACACTGCTAAGAAGGTAAATGAATTTCTAGAAGAAGTTAAAATAGTTCTTAAAAATCAAAAAGCTAATTATGTGTTATTGCGTGGAGCATCAGAATTTGTAGAGCTACCTCGTTTTAAAGCTAAGAGCTGTTGTATTGCCGGAAAAGAGCTATACAAGGGGATTGCTAAGTCTATTGGTATGGATGTTCTGAATGTTTCGGGAGCTGATGGAACATTTAATACTAATATTGAGGGAAAGATTAATAAAGCGATTGATTCTTTAAAAGATTATGATTTTGCTTTTGTCCACCTAAAAGCCACTGATAGTTTGGCCGAAGACGGAGACTATATTCGCAAGAAGGACTTTATTGAGAGAGCCGATATTTCTATTGGCAAATTAATAGATAAAGATTTTTTAATTGTTGTTACATCTGATCATTCCACTTGTTCAATAAAGAAGAGCCATTGCTCACTGCCAATACCTTTCTTAGCTTATAATTCTGTTCTGGGGGTAGATAGTGTTAGCTCTTTTTCTGAAAAAGAATGTGTAAATGGTAAGATTGGCGAAATTAATCAAGTTAAGTTAACGGATATTTTGTTTTGACTTTATTTTAAAATCTCGCTATAATGTTTTTAATTGATAATTAATGGTTAATGTCGTTTGATGTTAATTTTAAAAAATGAAAAAAGATATTTTATTGTTAGTTGGTGGTATGGTAGTTTTGTTATCTGCTTTTGTTCTTTTGGGTGGAGAAGGTGTTTTTTCTAAAGAAAAGGGTTTATCAGCTATAAATGCTTCTGAGTTAGCTCTTAAGTATATCGAAGATAACTTTACTCAAGGCAAGGTAGAAGTTGAAGTTGCTAGCACATCTGAGGAAAGCGGAGTTTACAAGATTGATTTATCAATAGAGGGAGAAACTTTTAGTTCTTACATTTCAAAAGATGGCAAATTATTCTTTCCAGAAGGATTGTTGGTTGCTGAAAGCATAGGTGGCGCTCAACAATACGAACAAACCATAGGTGGTTTTCGTAAAACTGAAGACGAAACATGTTTTGAGGATGGTAAACCGGTAGTATACTCGTTTTCTAGTGCTACTTGTCCTTATTGTGAGTTACAACGCCCAGTCCTAGATAGTGTTATTGATAAGTTTGGCGACTCGGTAGTTTTCAAGGATATTATTGATTCGGAAGAGGGTATGGATGTTATGCTTCAATATGGTGATGGCAGTGTGCCCATGTTAGTTGCTGGTTGTAATTATGTTAGATCCGGAGCCAATACCGATGGATCAGAAGAAAGAAACAATCAGGACATCGATATTATATCAGCACATATTTGCAAGATTACCAATAATAATCCTGCAGAAGTTTGTGGTGGTTTAGAAGAATTAACAAATCAAATAATATAAGATTATGGATAAAAAAATAAAAGTATATTCTACACCAACTTGCGTTTATTGCGTTACTCTTAAAGAGTTTTTTAAAGAAAAGGGGATTGAGTTTGAAGAAGTAGATGTTTCTCTAAACGAAGAGGCCGCTAGAGAAATGATTATGAAAACTGGTCAAATGGGAGTTCCTGTTGTTGAAATTGGCGAAGAAGTAATTGTTGGTTTTGATCGTGATAAGATAATTCAAGCATTAGGTCTATGATAAAAGTTGCCATAAATGGTTTTGGCCGGATAGGTCGAGCCACCGCAAAGATAATATTAGATAAGCATCCTGAATTAGATTTGGTTGCAATTAATGATTTGGGCGATCCTAAAACTTTAGCTCACCTAATGAAGTATGATTCTTTGTATGGCAAGTATAGTGTAGGCTTAGATGGCGACCATCTTTTAGTTGGAGATAAAAAGATAAAGATATTTTCTGAGAAGAGACCTGAAAGTATTGGTTGGGGCGATATTGATATCGTTTTAGAATGCACTGGTTTTTTTAGAGATTATGATGGTGCTATGGGTCATATTAAATCTGGAGCCAAGAAAGTAATTATTTCGGCTCCATCTAAAAGCGATCAAGTTCCATCTTTTGTTTTGGGTGTTAATGAAGAAGAGCTTAAACCAGAAGATACTATTATGGATATGGGTTCTTGCACAACTAACTGTTTAGCTCCGATACTCAAAGTCTTGGAAGATGATTTTGGAGTAGATAATGGTTTAATGACTACAGTTCATAGCTATACTAACGATCAAAACATATTAGATGTGGGGCATAAAGATCTTCGTCGGGCCAGAGCTGCGGCAATAAATATAATTCCAACTACCACTGGGGCTGCTAAGGCCGTTGGGCGAGTAATTCCATCCTTACAAGGCAAAATCGATGGTTTTGCTCTTAGGGTTCCAACTCCTACTGTTTCTATCGTGGACTTAACTTGTAATCTTAAGAAAGAAACAACTGCTGAAGAGATTAATTCAATTTTTAGATCTAAGTCTAGTCAAATTATTCATGTTTCAGACGACCCATTAGTTTCATCCGACTATATCGGCAGTGAATTTTCAGCTATTATTGATTCTAGCCTTACAATGGTCAGCGGTAGAACAATAAAGATTGTTGCCTGGTATGATAACGAGTGGGGGTATTCTTGTCGTTTAGCTGACTTTGCCGAATATGTCGATAAAATATGATTTTAGAATATACAAAACAAGAAAAGCTACTAAAAAAGTATAATCTTAAAACTGCCCCATCTTTTTTTGTTAAGAACAAGAAAGATGCTCTTTTGGCAGTTAGCAAAATGGGCTATCCGGTTGTTTTTAAAATATTCTCTAAAGATTGTTTACATAGAACAGAAGTTAAGGGTGTTATTACTAATATAGATAGTTTAAAGAAAGCTAAGGATTCTTTTGATAAACTAAAATCTATTAAAGGAATAGATGGCATAATTATTCAAAAACAAATTGATGGTGTTGAATTTGTTGTTGGAGTTAAGAAAGATAATGTTTTTGGACCAGTAGTAATGTTTGGAACTGGGGGCATCTTTGTAGAATTGTTTAATGATGTTTCCTTTAGATTAGCACCTTTTAATAAAGGTGTTGCATTGTCTATGATAGATAGTATTAAAGGCAAAAGAATATTAGATGGTTTTCGTGGGTTGCCAAAGATTAAAAAAGAAGATGTTGCAGATCTGTTAGTCAAAACATCCTTGCTAGCTAGTAGAGAGCAATTTAGTGAAATTGACTTTAATCCAGTAATTTTTAACGAAAAAGGAGCTTTTATTTGTGATATTAAGATTATACAATGAATAGAGTATTCAATCCAAAGAGTGTAGCAATAATTGGAGCCACTGATCGAGAAAATTCGGTTGGTTTGGGTATCGTTAAAAACCTAGATAACAATCAAAGAGATTTATTTTTTATCAATCCAAATTACAAAAATTTGTTTGGTAAAAAATCATACTCCAAAATACAAGAAATAGAGAGCGATATTGACTTAGCAGTAATTGCTGTTCCCAAGCAATTTGTTGAGGTCGTTGTTGATGATTGTATTATTAAAAAAGTAAAAGGTGTTTTAGTAATATCTAGCGGTTTTGCAGAATTTGATGAGAGCGGTAGAGAGCTACAAGAAAGAATTGCTTTGAAGTTAAAAAAATCAAACATATATTTTATTGGACCAAACTCTTTGGGTATTATAAGGCCCAGTGTTAATTTGAATGCCTCTTTTGCTCCCAGTAATCCTAGAAAAGGAGACATTGCCCTAATATCTCAGTCTGGTGGATTTATTGATTCGGTAATAGATAGCCATGGATTCTCTTTGATTATTTCAGTAGGCAATGCAGCTGGCATAACACTAGAAGAATATATTGCTTTTGCTGATAAAGACAAAGATACAAAAGTTATTGCTCTATACATTGAAGGAGTGGTGGATGGCAGAAAGTTTTTTAATGTGCTAAAATCAACTAAGAAGCCGGTTGTAGCAATTAAGGTAGGAAAAATACCTCAATCTCAAAAAGCAATATCTTCTCATACTGGATCTTTGGCAGGTGAGTATAGAGTATTTTCTTCGGTTTTAACTCAAGCAGGAGTTGTTGAAGTAGATTCAATTGAAGAGATGTTTGATGTAGCTAAAGCATTGGCTTGGACTGGGTTGTGTGGGAGGGGTGTTGGAGTAGTAACTAACGGTGGTGGCGCAGGAATATTAATGGCCGATTATTTATACAACGCTGGATTTGAATTACCCAAGATAAAAAAAATTGATAATGTTCGCTACGCTATTAACAATCCGCTAGACATTATGGGAGATGCAAGCACAATAGATTATGCGCAAGCTATAGAAAGCGTAATCTCTCAAAAAGACATATCAGCTTTAATAATAATGCAGACTCCCCAGATGATGACCAATTCTATGGCAAACGCCAAAGCGATTGTAGAGATGTCAAAGAAATATTCAAAGCCAATTATTACAGTTTTTATGGGTAATGTTTCCGATGCAATAAAATATTTAGAAGACAATAACATTCCTAATTACACTGACCCTAAAAGAGTAATTAAACCATTAAAATCAATTTTAAAAAAATAATATGACAAAAAAATTTGTAATTGGACACAAAAACCCTGATACCGATTCGGTCGTATCGGCAATAGTTTTTTCAAAGTATTTAGGAAATGGTGCAGTTCCTGCTATCGCGGGAGAGTTAAACCGTGAGACAAAGTTTGTTTTAGATTTCTTAAAAGAAAAAAAGCCAAAAGTATTAAAGAAGGCTCCAGTAAATTCTAAATCTTATCTAGTTGATCATGGTGGTTTAGAGCAATCTATTGTTGGAATTAATCCCGAAGATATTTTAGGTGTAGTAGATCATCACCAAATGTTTGGCCTAACCACTGTTGAGCCACTGTTTTATAGAACTGAGGCGATAGGAAGCACTGCCACCCTCTTGGCAAAGATGTTTAAAGAAAAGGGTAAAAAGATAGATAAAAAGAATGCGGGACTATTACTCTCTGGAATTATTTCTGATACTCTTAATTTAACATCTAAAACAGCCACTATAGAGGACAAGAAGATTGCCAAAGAGCTAGCTAAGATATCGGGTATTAATGCTAAAGAATTGGCTCAAAAGATGTTTGAGGCCAAGTCTGATATATCTGGTATGAGTATAAAAGATATTGTATTAAGCGATTACAAGGAATACAAGCATTTAGGAAAGAATATCGGAATCGGAGTTTTTGAAACAGTCCTCACCACTCCTTTTAAGGGAAAAGATGATAAGATTTTGGAAGTTTTGATTAATATTAAACAAGAAACCAAAGCTGATTTTGTCTTTTTTGGATTAGTGGATATTTTAAAAAAAGAAACATTATTTTATCTATTATCGGAAAAAGAAGACGGGGTTTCCAAAAAAGCTTTTGGAGTATCGGGCAATCGTGTTGTCTTGCTAAAAGGAATTACATCAAGAAAAAAACAATTGGTCCCATATATATTTAAATCAATTTAAATTATGAAGCCTAAGATTTTAATTGCTATAAGTGATCAGTTTTTGAGAAGTATTTATGAGGATTTTTTTAGAGAATCAGGGTTCTTGGTTTTAGTGAGCGAAGATAATGTTTTATCCATAGTGTTAAAAGAAAGACCCAATATTATTCTTTTAGATATTGTTTATGCCGAGAAAGATGATTTTAATATTTTAAAATCATTAAAAGAAAGCGATGCTACTAAAAAGATTCCAGTTATTTTATTTAGTCGTTTCGCGGACGAAGAATCTCGTCAAAAAGCATTTACCTTCGAAGTAAAGGATTTCTTTATTGGAGAATATAATTCTCCTTGGACTGTTTTCAGTAAGGTAAAGACTCACCTTGAAGGAGAGAAAAGTTATCGCTTGCCTATTACCAATCTAATAATGGAAGAAATAGCTAAAGATTTAGGTTATCAGTCTTTAAAATGTAATAAGTGTTTTACTCAAATGGAAATGATTTTATTAAAAGACTCAAACAAAGGAAAGAACTATTTCAAGGTTTCTTTTGTTTGCCCTAAATGTGGAATTTAAAATAATATTAATATGAAAAAAGAAAATAAATTAGTTTTAAAATTTGAAGAAGTTACTAAAAAAGACTTAGCAATGGTTGGTGGCAAGAATGGATCATTGGGAGAAATGATACAAGCGTTATCTAAAAAAGGAGTTTTCGTCCCTAGTGGTTTTGCAACAACTAGTCATGCTTATTTTAATTTTTTAGATGAGAATAATTTAGAACCAAAATTAAGAGAAATATTTAAGGAATTAGATATTGAAAATATTAGTAACTTACAAAAAGTAGGTAAAAATGCCAGAAAATTATTAAGTGAAGCCAAGTTTTCTAAGGAATTTGAAGATGAAATAATTAAAGCTTATCGTCAGATGGGTAGTCCTGAAGTTGCTGTAAGGTCATCGGCTACTGCCGAGGATTTGCCTAGTGCTTCTTTCGCTGGACTTCACGATACATATTTGAACATTAAAGGCGAAGCCGAGCTATTAAAAGCGGTTAAAAAATGTATTGTTTCTTTGTTTGGAGATAGAGTAATTTCGTATAGACAAAGTCAAGGATTTGATCATTTTGAAGTTGCGCTGTCTGTTGGAGTTCAAAAAATGGTAAGATCTGATATTGGATCTTCGGGCGTTATGTTTACTGTTGATACTGAGAGTGGATTTAGTAATGCTGTTTTGATTAATTCGATATGGGGTATCGGCGAAATGATAGTTCAAGGCAAAATTACACCTGACGAGTTTTATGTTTTCAAACCAACAATGAAGCAGGGCTACAGGCCAATTATTCTTAAGAATCTAGGTAATAAGAACAAGAAGTATATATTATCAAAAGCGGGTGGTATAAAAGAGGTTGGAGTTGATAAAAAAGATCATTTAAGATTTTCTTTGTCTGACGATGATATTATGACTTTAGCTAAGTGGGCTGTAATTATCGAAGAACATTATGGTTGCCCTCAGGATATTGAGTGGGCCAAAGACGGCAAAACGGGTCAATTATACATTGTTCAAGCTCGTCCCGAGACGATTCACTCTGATAAGAAGGGTAATTATTACGAAGAATATATAATTGAAAAAGGACACAATCTTATCTTAGAAGGTATTGCAGTAGGTGATAAGATTGGTAGTGGAAAAGCTCGTGTGATATCCGATGTTTCCGGTATGAGTCAATTTAGGAGGGGTGATGTTTTGGTAACCAAAATGACTGATCCTGACTGGGTAAGTATTATGAGAATGGCATCAGCAATTGTTACCGATGAGGGTGGTAAGGTTTGCCATGCTGCAATTATTGGACGAGAGCTTGGTATTCCAGTTATTGTGGGTTCTGTAGATGGAACAAAGAAGTTAAAGACGGGAGAAACAGTTACAGTTGACTGTACTCAGGGTTTTAGAGGGAAAGTATTTTCGGGTAATGTTCCTTACAAAATTAAGAAGTATAATTTAGATAAAATTCCCAAATTAAAGACTAAAATTACTCTTAATGTGGGAACGCCAGATTCTGCTTTTAAAAACTCTTTTATACCTAACGATGGAGTTGGTCTAGCTCGTGAGGAGTTTATTATCGCTGAAAAAGTAAAAGTCCATCCTTTAGCGCTTTATCATTTTAAAGATTTAGAGAAGGACAAATCTCCAGAAATTAAAAAGATAGTTAAGGAAATTAAAGATATAACAGTCGAGCATAAGGATAAAAAAGAACACTTCGTAAAAGAATTAGCTGAGGGTGTCGCCCAGATTGCAGCTGCATTTTATCCTAACGAAGTTATTGTTCGTTTTTCCGACTTTAAGACTAACGAATATAGGAACTTAGTTGGTGGTATTTTGTACGAAATGGAAGAGTCCAATCCGATGATTGGTTTTCGTGGAGCTTGTAGGTATTTAGATAAGAGTTTTCAACCTGCGTTTGAAATGGAGTGCCAAGCAATTAAAAGAGCTAGAGATGAATTTGGGCTAAAGAATATTGCAGTTATGGTTCCATTTTGTAGAACAGTTGAAGAGGGAAAGGGGGTAGTTGGTTTAATTAGGAAGTTTGGTCTTAATAAGGATGTTAAAGTATATGTAATGTGTGAGATTCCATCCAATGTTATTTTGGCCGATAAGTTTTTAGATATTTTTGATGGTATGTCTATTGGTAGTAATGATTTAACTCAATTAACGCTAGGTATTGATCGAGATGGGGGACACTTGGCACATATTAGCGACGAGAGAAACGAAGCGGTAAAAACTATGATTAGTAACGCAATTAAAGCTTGCAAAAAAAGAAAGAAATATTGTGGAATATGCGGACAAGCCCCTAGTGATTATCCTGGTTTTGCCGAATTTTTAATAAGCGAGGGTATTAGTAGTATTTCTTTAAACCCAGACACAGTTATTAAAACAATGATGAGATTGTCTGATAAAAAAAATGTTTGATATAGTTACATTTGGATCGGCTACTTGGGATATCTTTATTCGAGATAATGATTTATCTTTTGGTCTTGGAGGAAAAACCGGCAAAGAGGTTAGTTTTCCGCTAGGTTCTAAAATAGATGTTGACGAAATTCATTTTTTTAGTGGTGGGGGAGGAACTAATACTGCAATTACATTTGCTAAACAGGGTCTTAAGACAGCCTACTATGGTTCTGTTGGTGATGATCTTGCCGGCGAAGCAATAATTAAAGACTTAAAGAGTTGTA
>JAQVRO010000020.1 GCA_028701035.1 Minisyncoccota bacterium | reverse complement strand
ACCCCAAAAAATTTATCTATCTTTTTTCTTCTAATTTTAAAGCTGTGCTCAACACCTTCTTATCGCGTAAAATTTGAAGAACTATTTCGTCTCCGATATTATACTTTTCTAATATATCAGATAAGTAATTTTCCTCTGTAATTTCGTGACCATTAATAGTCAATATTATATCAAACTCTTTGATGCCAGCCTTAGATGCAGCAGACTTTAAAACAACCGCTTCCTCTCCCAATCTCTCTCTAATGACTAACGCACCCCTAGAAACTGGCAAGTCGTTTTTCTCAGATATATCTTCGTTTAAAATAATATATTTAATACCTAAAAATGGTCTTTTAATTTTGCCATACTTTTTGACTTCTAGAAGGTCTTTTTTGGCGTAATTAATTGGTATAGCGAAACCAAGATTCTGACCACCAGCTACCATCGCCGTATTAATTCCAACAACCTCTCCAGCCATATTAATTAATGGACCACCCGAATTACCAGGATTAATCGCAGCATCTGTTTGAATAAGACCCTTTAGTCTTGTTGTTTTTTCAGAAGATCCAGAATATGCGGTAATTAACCGAGAGAGACCCGATATTATTCCTGCTGATATAGTATCATAAAACTCACCCATAGGATTGCCAACAGCAATAACAGACTCTCCCAATTCAACCCTAGAAGAGTTGCCTAATTTTAAATAAGGGAAACCTTTGCCCTCTATTCTTAGTATTGCGATATCGTTAATTGGATCGCGAGATAATATTTTAGCTGGATATGTAAGAGTTGGCTCTAAAACCACATAGTAATTGGCTTCGTTATTAGAAACAACATGACAAGATGTTATAACTAACCCATCACTAGATACAAGAAATCCCGAACCACCCCCTATTTTCACCCCATCTCCTTTCTTTTTGCTAAAAGACAACCCGTACATTTCAGACCTTGAAATGTCTTGATGAGCCGTTATTGTAATAACAGCGGGGCAAACCTTCTTAACTATTTTTGTTATTGGCAATGTTTTTTTATTCATAAAACCATTATAGCAGAAAAACGGTTGCCTTCAAGAGAAAAAAAGTATATACTCCGAATACGCCCCCGTAGTTTAATGGATAAAACGATTCCCTCCTAAGGAATAGCTGCAGGTTCGATTCCTGCCGAGGGCACCAATAATTGAATTTTCTCTCTTTTAGTGGTATAAGAAAAGCAATGAAAGAATATTTAGGAAAAAATATAGTGATTGTTGTGGCCACATTTATTTTACTGGCCTTAGTTTTTGGTTTTGCAACTATTGGTCAAGAAAAACCCGAAGAAATATCTTTAAGCAAGCTAGCCGAAAAGATAAACCAAGAAGAAATCAAAGAGATTATTGCAGTTGGCTCAGTGCTTCAAATTACCGATAAAGAAGGTGCAGAGTTTACAACAAGAAAGGAATCCGAGTCTTCTTTGTCTGATTCTCTAGCGAGCTATGGTGTTGAAACAGAGAAGTTAACTAGTATTAATGTTAATATAAAAGAGCCTCAAGATTGGTCTTTGCTAAATTTTGCAATAATCGCCCTTATTCCTCTAATATTCTTCTTAATATTCTTTTGGTATATATTCAAACAAGCCAAGGGAGGAGCAATGCAATCACTTGAATTTACTAAATCAAAGGCGAAATTGCTTGGCATTGGAGACACAGATGACAAAGAAAAAACTAAGTTTGGCGATGTCGCTGGATTAAAAGAAGTCAAAGAAGAATTACAAGAAATTGTCGATTTCCTTAAAAACCCAAAGAAATTCCACGACATGGGAGCTAAAATACCTAAAGGAGTCTTATTAATTGGACCCGCCGGAGTTGGTAAAACCCTATTAGCTAGGGCAATAGCTGGAGAAGCAGGCGTTAATTTCTTCCATACATCTGGATCAACTTTCGTAGAATTATTTGTTGGAACTGGGGCTGCCCGTATTAGAGACCTATTTAACACGGCTAAAAAAAGTGCTCCAGCCATAATCTTTATAGATGAGCTTGATGCTGTTGGCAGAATGAGAGGTTCTGGTATTGGGGGTGGACACGACGAGAAAGAACAAACACTAAACCAACTCTTAGTAGAGATGGATGGATTTGAAAAGAACTCAAATGTTATTGTAGTTAGCGCAACTAATAGGCCCGATGTTTTAGACTCAGCACTTTTAAGACCCGGAAGGTTCGACCGACTAATCACTCTTGATAATCCCGATATTAAAGATCGAGAAGATATTTTAAAAATACACACCAAAAACAAACCACTAGCAGAAGATGTTGATTTGCGCGAGGTTGCCGAGAGAACACCCGGCTTTTCGGGAGCTGACCTTGCCAATGTCGCCAACGAAGGAGCTATCCTAGCCGCAAGAAAAAACAAAAAAAAGATATATCAAGAGAACTTCTTGGAATCAATAGAAAAAGTTCTTCTAGGCCCACAAAGGAAAAGCCACATTTTATCAAAAAAAGAAAAAGAAATAAGTGCGGTTCATGAAGTTGGACACGCCTTAACTTCAGCGTTTTTAGAGAAGTCCAGTCCCGTGAGGAAAATATCTATTATTTCTAGGGGGTCTGCTGCTGGATACACAATTACACTACCTAAAGAAGAAAAAAGGATTAAAACTAAGTCAGAATTTTTAGCAGAAATATCTTCTCTCCTTGGTGGTTATTGTGCTGAAAAGATAAAATATGGAGAAATGTCCTCAGGTGCTTCTAACGATATTAAAAGAGCATCAGCCATAGCCAATAGGGTTGTAAGAGAATATGGTATGTCATCATTAGGGCCAATATCTTTTAGTAAAAATAGTGATAATGTTTTTCTTGGTAAAGATTTAACAGAAAGAAATAACTATTCTGAAAAGATTGCTTCAAAGATAGACGAAGAGGTGGCAATAATAATTAAGAAAGCAGAAGAAAAGACGAATAAAATATTAAGCCAGAACAAAGACTTATTAGATACGATAACAAAAGTATTAATAGAGAAAGAAACAATAGAAAAAGAAGAATTTGATAAATTATTTAAGAGGGGCGCGTAGCTCAGGGGTTAGAGCATCCGTCTTATAAGCGGAAGGTCGGTGGTTCAATTCCACCCGCGCCCACACAATTTAATAAGGGTGATTAGCTCAGGGGCAGAGCGTCTGCTCGACACGCAGAAGGTCGGAGGTTCAAATCCTCCATCACCCACCAAAATGAAAATAGATTTAACATATCAAGATAATGATATTTTAGTTGTTAATAAGCCAGCTGGGATATCTGTTTTCCCCGAAGGACAAGAAACAAACAAAACGTTAATTGATTATTTGATAATTGAATATCCAGATTTAAAACAAGTTGGCCTAGCTCCAAGATACGGCGTAGTCCACAGACTAGACAAAGATACTTCGGGGGTATTGCTGGTTGCTAAGAACAATCAATCATTAGACGATTTTCAAGAACAATTCAAAGATAGAAAAGTATACAAAGAATATATTGCACTGTGCCAAGGAGTAATTAGCGAAAAATCTGGAAGAATAGAGACATTAATGGGCCGATCCCCCAAAGATAGAAGAAAACAAAAGGCATTTCCTTTGTATGATATCTCAGCCAAGGGTGCGCTCAGAAATGCGATTACTAACTACAGGGTCTTGCAAAATTTCGAAAATTATACTTTAATACAGGTTATCCTGGAAACAGGACGAAAACACCAGATAAGATGCCATATGGCTCATATCAACCACCCACTAGTTGGAGACAAATTATACGGCTTTAAAGATGCACCAGAGCTAAAGGAATTAAGTAGGCAATTCTTACATGCCAAAACAATTAAGATAGGTGATAGTGTTTTCTCGGCAGACCTTCCAGACGATTTAAAAAAAGTTTTAGATAATATAAAATAAAATGATTCAAGAAATAAAAGAAATCAATATCGGCGATACTATTAAAATGAGTTATCGATTTACCGAAAAGGACAAACAAAGAGTTCAAGCTTTTACTGGTGTCGTAATAGCCAAAAAGGGAGCGGGCGTTTCGGCAACAATGACATTAAGAGGAGATGCATCAGGAGTAATGATGGAAAAAATAATACCATTAAACTCTCCTAATATCCAAAAGATAGAAATCCTTAAGAAGAGTAAGGTGCGAAGATCAAAACTTTATTATTTAAGAGATGTAGTTGGAAAGCGAGCAAAGCTTAAAAGAAAGATTGAAAAGAAAGAAAGCCAAGAGTAATTTGGCTTCTTAATGGGCGCGGGTGCTGAAATTGGCAGACAGGCTGGCTTGAGGGGCCAGTGCTCGCAAGAGCGTGGAGGTTCAAGTCCTCTCCCGCGCACAGGCAAGAACATTTTAAAAAAACGGGCGGGTAGCTCAATGGCAGAGCATCGCGTTTACATCGCGAGGGTTATAGGTTCGAGTCCTTTCCCGCCCACATATACTGGCCGTGGTAGCTCAGTGGTAGAGCGCTTCTCTGAAAAAGAAGAGGTCGCCAGTTCAATCCTGGCCCGCGGCACACATATGCGGGTGTCGTATAATGGTTATTATATATCCTTGCCAAGGATAAGATGGCAGTTCGATTCTGCTCACCCGCTCCAAAAAAGCTTGACATTTTCAAAAATACAAGCTAAGATGTAAATATCCCCTGCAAAGGGGTTTTTTAAATGAGTAGAAACACAAAAAACGATCCTTATTCCCAAAGGAACCCGTTAAATAAGCTTGCAAGCATTTTTCTAGCAGGAATCCTGATAACTATTCCGCTATCGTGTGATATTACAACACCAGAAAATGATAATATCGTAACTGAAGAAAAATTATTGAGCGACGACTTTTTAACTTTTCACCAAAATACCCTATCACCTTTTAGATCTGCTAATATTGATAAAGCTGTAATGGCTGTTATAGTAGAGAGTGATGTCACAGGAAGCAAGATCGTTTATGATATTGCAGATACTAAGAATGTGAGCATTACTGGGTATTCTAGCACAATTGACCAAACAAACTCCGAGCCTTTCATTACCGCATCAGGAGAATGGGTAAGAGATGGAATAGTGGCAGCCAATTTCTTACCTTTTGGATCTAAAATAAGAATTCCTCAACTGTTTGGCGATAAAATCTTTACAGTTCAAGATAGAATGAATTCCCGATATACTGATAGAGTCGATATTTGGTTCTCCTCTCGCCAACAAGCCCGAAACTTTGGTCTCAAGTATGCAACAATTGAAATACTAGAAGAAAGATAAAAACCTTGCTGAAAAAGCAAGGTTCTTTGTGCCCGGGGTGGGATTCGAACCCACAAGCCGATAAAGGCAAAGGATTTTAAGTCCTTCGTGTATACCATTCCACCACCCGGGCATATAAGCCTGAGGCCTGGGTGGGAATTGCACCCACGCAATATCGGTTTTGCAGACCGACGCCTTACTACTTGGCTACCAGGCCATCTATTGATTCTTTTTCTTCTATAAAGAACACTAACACATCACCCTCCTCAGCTCTTACTGAGCCCTCATAAGATATACCACAATCTTCTCCTTTGGCAACCCTTTCAACATTTTTATTGCCAAGCTTAATCTCAGTTACTTTTCCCTTACCAATAATTTCATCGCCCCTAAATAATTCTATCTTTGATTTCTTTTTTACCTCACCTGTAAAAATATTGCAACCCAATATCTGATAACCCTTACCATTAAAGAATACTGCGAGGACTTTTCCTTGACCTAGATCAACTCTCTCGGTTCGTAACACAATAGACTCCTCCATTGACTCTTTTACTTTCTCTAAAAGCTCATATATAATATCAAAGGTAAATACGGGGACCTCATCTCTTTCAATAATATTCCTAACATTAGAAGCCACTTTTACTCTAAAAGCGAAAATTAATGCATTAGACGACTTGGCTAACTTTACATCTGATTCATTAACATCACCAACCTCCAATTTCAAAACATTTAAGACAACTCTATCTTGATTTATCTCTGACAACATTCCTTCTATTGCTTCTAGTGACCCCAAAAAGTCTGACTTAACAATAATGTTTAAAGAATCTTGACCATCTTTAACCTCTTTTTTTTCTATTTGTTTCCTTTTGCTAACACTATCATCAATAAATTGCTTAGCTGATTCGCTATCTTCAAAAACACAAAACTCTTCACCAACAAAGGGCACTCCGCTAAAGCCATAAACAACTGCTGGCGTAGATGGCCCCGCCTCTTTTATAGCTTTTCCTTGAAAGTCTTCTAAACTTCTTATCTTGCCTAAAATAGAATAAGTAGCCACTATATCGCCTCTCTTTAGGGTTCCATCTTTAACAATAATAGTTGCTGTAGGCCCTTTTAAAGGATCCATCTGAGATTCTATCACTACACCCTCTGCTAATGCGGTAGGATCACTTTCGAGATTCTCCATTTCCGAGACTAATAGTATCATTTCTAATAAATCGTTAAGGTTTTGTTTGGTTTTGGCCGAGACTTGAACACTAGGAGTCTTACCCCCAATAGACTCCAAATATATTTCCTCTTCGGCTAATTGCTGAGTGATTCTTTCGACATTAGCTTCGGGCTTATCTATTTTATTAATTGCAACAATTATAGGAGTTTGTGCTTTTTGAGCGTGCTTTATGGCTTCTTTGGTCTGCATTTTCACCCCATCATCAGCTGCTACTACCAAAATAGCTACATCGGCAACTTTTGCGCCACGAGAACGCATAGCAGAGAACGCCTCGTGTCCAGGAGTATCAATAAAAGAAATCTTCTTTCCTTGATGCTCTACCTCATAAGCACCAATATGTTGTGTTATTCCTCCAGACTCTTTCTGAGTAATCTTTAAATCTTTAATCGCTTCCAATATCGAAGACTTGCCATGATCGACATGGCCCAAGACAACTACAATTGGTGAACGATTTGTTTTACTCATTTTCTGCTATAGATAATGCTTCCTTTTCTTCCTCAGACAAAGGATAGCTTGATTTACCTTTTTTAATTGGCTTACCATAAACACTACTGCCTTCTCGAGCATAAAAACTAGTGATTAATATCCCATCGCTATTTCCATTAAGCAAAGCTACTGAAAAGCTTTGATCCCCTCCAACATCTGAGAAAGGATTAAATCTTATCACGCCCACTTTCTGAACCATTTGCTTGTTTTTAACTCTTAGATTTTTTACCTCCAATTCTAAAGATTCAACTTTATCTTTTAAATTGTTAAAGGCGCTTAATACTTCCTCTATATTCTCTGGCTCTGTTTTCTTTTTTTTGAAAAACATAATGTTTAGTGGCGGAGGATGCAGGACTCGAACCTGCAAGGGGTTGCCCCCACGACTTTTCGAGAGTCGCGCGATAGCCATTCTGCCAACCCTCCAACACTTAGTGAGTATACCACTTTTAACTTAAAAAATCAAAAAGCTACCATGAAATATGTAGCTTTTTTGATTATTAATATTATCTACTATTTCTTATTTCGTCCAACTCTCTAATTTGCTGTTCAACCAAGTCCTGTTGCTCTTCCGCGCTAAGGGCGGGCTTTCCTGCATTCATAGATTCTCTAATACTGTCAAGCTCCTCAATCTGACTTTGAATTTCTTCTTCGGTATAGGTAATACCTCTTTCTGCTCTAATTGCATCTAACTCATTAATTTGTCTTTGAATCTCTGCTTCCCTTTCCAAAGCCTCATAGTCTATTGGATCTACTTCTACTACTGGCTCGGTGCTTCTAAGAGTATAAGAAGCTACGAGAATTAGAACTAAGATTATTGCCACCATCGCTACTACTATCTTTTTCTTTTGAGAATCTATATTTTTTAAATATTCCATATGTTTTTAAATTATACTTCTATTATATAAAATATAAAATAAAAAGCAATACTCAAACAAAACTATTATAACTATCTTTGTTAATAATTTTAAATTCTGAATTATTATAAGTGCTTAAAAACAAACTTGATCCTGACGACTTACTGCTCCCAAATTTAATTTCATAAGCATAAAGCTTTCCATTTTTCTCTTCTATATAATCAAGCTCTTTACCATCATGAGTTCTCCAGAAATATATATTATAATCATTTCCATGATTATTATTTCTTTTTATTCTTTCACTGATAATGAAATTCTCCCATAGCGAACCTACATCATTTCTTTTATCTAAAGGATTAAAATTATTAATTAAGGCATTTCTTACTCCTACATCAAAGAAATATATTTTTCTTAATTTTCTTAATTCATTTCTTAAATTGCTACTAAATGGTTTTAATTCAAAAACTACAAATGCTTTTTTGAGTATTTCTATATAGCTAGCAACCGTCTTCTTATCGATATTCAGAAGACTAGAAAGCTCGTTATAGGAAACTTCGCTTCCAACCTGAAGGGCAAGTGATTGTAATAGTTTTTCTAAAACATTAGGGTTTTTAATGTTTTGATATTGTAAAACATCTTTGTATAAATAGCTTTTTGTTATCAACTTAATATTCTCTTCTGCTTCTGATGAGTTAATAATCACTTCTGGGTAGGAGCCATATATCATTCTATTCTCTAAAGTTCTATCAATTTCTAATTTATTCTTTGTTGGATTTAACTCTTCAAGAGATAAAGGATAAAGATAAAATTCATACTTTCTTCCCGTTAATGGCTCTGCTGTTTTGTTTGCTAAGTCAAAAGAAGATGATCCAGTAGCAACAACCTGAACATCTTTAAAATTGTCTATTATTAATTTTAAAGTAATTCCAATTTCTTTTACTCTTTGGGCTTCGTCTATTATCACAATCTTCTTGTCTCCAATTAATTCTTTTAAAAAGGTTGATGTTTTATTTTCAAGCTTTTCTCTAATATCTGGCTCATCACAATTCAAATATATTGACTTGGATATGTTTTTATTCTGTATTTCTTTGACTATAGTAGTTTTGCCTGCTTGTCTGGGCCCATAGAGAATAACCACCTTGCCCTTAAAAAGCTTGGCCTCTATTCTGTCTTGAATTGTTCTTTTTATTAAATTAGCCATGTTTATACGAAATTAGGGGAATTAACTCCCCTAATTATATACAAATTAGGGGAATTGGTCAATGATTTGTGGTGTTTGCTGGACGAAATCCGAACTTTCTTTGAGCAAA
>JAQVRO010000019.1:5862-9125 GCA_028701035.1 Minisyncoccota bacterium | reverse complement strand
AGGAGTTAATATCAATTATCGAAAAAGAAGAATTTAAAACATTTCGCGTTACCGCTAAGAGATCAGAGAAGAATACTCCTTTTACATCTCAAGAGATAAATGAGAGGGTTGGATCAAGTATCTTTAATCATTTTCAAAACATTACAGTTGATTTAGAAAACCCTGACATTAATTGTTTGGTAGAGATTGTAGAGGGTTTTGCATATATTTCTATTAAAAAGATATCCGGACTGAGTGGTTTGCCAGTTGGAACTGGGGGTAAGGTTGTTTTAATGTTGTCTGGAGGTATCGATTCTCCAGTAGCTGGATTTATGGCGATGAGTAGAGGCTTAAATGTAATTATGATTCATTTCCATACTTATCCTGAAACATCGCAAAATTCTATTGAAAAGGTGAAAGAATTATCTAAGATTCTTTCTCAGTATCAACCTCGCACAAAACTTTATCTTGTTCCTTTCGCTAATATTCAGAAAGAGATATTTTTAAATATTTCTCCTAAATTAAGGGTAATTTTCTACAGACGCCTGATGTTTAATATCGCACAAAAGATTGCTAGAAAAGAAAAAGCACTAGGTATTGTGACCGGAGAAAGCGTTGGTCAGGTTGCATCTCAAACACTAGAGAACATTAACGCAACGCAACACGGTATAGTGTTGCCGATTATTAGACCATTGATTTGTATTGATAAAGATGACATAATAGAAAAAGCTAGAGAAATTAAGACATTTGATGTTTCAATACTGCCTCATGACGATTGTTGCTCTCGTTTTTTGCCAAAACATCCCGAAACAAGGGCTAGGATAGAAGATGTTTTAGCTGAAGAGAAGAAGATGGATGTTGACTTAATGGTAAAAAGCGTGTTAGATAAAGTTGAAAAGCCCTTTTCTTTTATTTAAATTTATCGTATAATCAAACGAGAAGATAAAAAGGTCGGATTTTAAAAATAATTTAATAACAAAAAATATATGGCAGAAGCATATTGTGTAAAGTGTAAAGCTAAAAAAGAAGTTCAAAATGAAAAAGAGGTAGAGATGAAAGGTAAGGGTGGAGCAAAGAGAAGAGCATTAACTGGAACATGTCCCGACTGTGGAACTAAGATGTTTAAAATTCTTCCTAATAAATAAGCGGAAAGTCCCTTTTTTCAATTGATCTTGGAAAAAGGGAATTTTCTCGTTTTATAAATTATCTTATGGAAAGGGAAAGTTTTGAGAGAAATCAAGAATTAAGCCGAGAGGCAATTAAAGACTATTATTTCGAACACCGAGAATCAAAGGATCTTGGTGCTTTGAATAATATCGAAAAAGAGCTCGAGGTTGAAAAAGACATTATTCAAGAGATAGAAGTTAAAAGTGATGCTAGTAACTTTTTAGAAGAGGCGGGTTACAAACATTTAGTTAGTGAGGTAGAAAGCGACCTAACCAATATTTTTTCTTTATGCGAACAAAAGGGTGTTGCTTATGCGCTTAGTGTAGCAAGCAAAAAAGACCCAATATTATTTGATATTCTTCATGATTGGCTTACTAAAGATAGTAATTACGAAAAGTTTTTGAAATGATATACATATTACTTATATTATTAATACTAATCTCTTTAATTATTGTTATCAAGAAGAGAAACACGGGGCATTTAAGGCGTAGCTTTGAAATGTCTCTTTTTTTAGTTCGTTTGCCTAGATATGAATCTCAAGAAAATGTAGACGAAAAAGTTGTGATTGCTAAGGTTGAGCAATTTTATTCTAATTTTTTATACATAAACAAAGGTTCAGGATTTTTAAAAAAGTTTTTCTCTGGTACTCCTAGGGTGGCCTTTGAGATTGCATCGGAGTTGGGTGGTAGCGATATCTCTTTTTATGTCGCAGTTCCACTAGAGTATGAGAATGCACTTAATAAATATGTTCAGGGAGTTTATCCCGGAGCTATTCTAGAGAAGAAGTCAAGCGATTATACTGTATTTGAGCCTAAGGCAAGTACATCACTTTCTTTTCTAAAACTTCAAAATACTTTTTATCTTCCAATAAATACATACAAGGAGCTTGGCGGTGACCCATTAGAATCTATCGCCAATTCAATTACCAATATTGATGCCGAAGAGGGGGCTTCAATACAGATAGTTTTGCAACCTACATCCTTTGACTTAAAAAGAAAGGGGGATTCAATTTTGTCTGATATTATCAAAGAAGGCAAAACACTTCATAGGGCAATTAATGATTCTAATGCCGGTATTTTAAGTGGCGTTTTAAAAGAGTTTAGCAAAGCTATTTTTGATAAAAAAGAAGAAGAGAAGAAAGATGGTTCTGGTGTAGATGAAGCGACTATTGAGGTTATTAGGAATAAGCTTAAAAAGCCAGCTTTTGATGTTAACATTCGTTTTGTTGCTGTCGCTAAAGATCAAAATAGGTCTGAGCAGATTCTTCAAAATTTAGAATCTAGTTTTTCTCAGTTTTCTTCTAGTGGTAATGGATTTAAAGTTAATCGGGTTAAAGGTAGCAGAAGAACACGCCAGTTTATATATGATTTTTCTTTTAGAAATTTTCAGCCAGCACAATCTAATATCTTAAACACCGAAGAATTAGCTAGTGTTTATCATTTTCCATTGTCTCATATGGAAAGTCCTCATATTAAGTGGACTAAGAGCAAAGAGGCTGCACCACCAACCGAACTTCCTAATCATGGAGAGGTGTTTATTGGAGAGGCTGTTTATCGAGGAGAGAGAAAGCCAGTATATGTTGCCTCAGTAGCCGACAGAAGACGCCATTTTTATAACATTGGTATGACGGGTACTGGTAAATCAACTCTTTTAAGAGAAATGATAAGGCAGGATATTCTTAATGGTAATGGTGTTGGCGTTATTGATCCTCATGGGGAATTAGTGGATCATACTTTAGCTAACATTCCTAAAGAAAGAATAGACGATGTCGTTCTTTTTGAGCCATCTGATATGGATAGGCCTTGTGGATTAAATATGCTTGAGTGGAGTTTTCCTGAAGAAAAAGACTTGGCTGTCTCTGAAATGATAACGATATTTACTAGTTTGTTCCCACCAGAAATGATTGGTCCAATGTTTGAGCACTATATGAGAAATGCTATGCTTGCGGTTATGGCTGATAAGAATAATCCCGGTACACTAGTTGAGATTCCAAGAATATTCACTGATGATACCTTTATGGAAGAAAAACTTAGTAAGGTAACAGATCCATTAGTGAGAAGTTTCTGGATTAAAGAGTGGAAGCAAACCACCGGTCAAACTAGATCAGATATGTTGGG
>JAQVRO010000019.1:0-5762 GCA_028701035.1 Minisyncoccota bacterium | reverse complement strand
TATGGTAGGCCAAAGATGATTGTTGAACAAGAGATAATCGAAAGGTCGAAATTGGGAGCGTAGGTATTGACATTTGTTTTCAATTCATTATAATTAGAATAATTAATAATAAAAAATATGAGCGAAACAGGAGAAAACATTTTTAATAGGTCAAAGGAAGTAAGAAGTGATTTAGAGGGTAAAGAAGTTAAAGATCAAGACAGCATTATTAATGCTGATGAAAAGAAGAATGAAGAACAGCCAATAGAACAAGAGCCAATAATTGTGGCTGATGGTAAGACAGATTTAGAAAAAAGAACCGATGAAGGAAGTGGGAAAATAAGAAAAAGAGACAAAGACATTGAAGATATTATTACTGCTTAATTTTTAAAAACTATGGAATTTAGAGAAAAACCCAAAAATGTTGAGAAAGTCTCAGAAAAAGATTATTATTCTGAGGCATCGGCAGAAGCAAGGGCAGAGGTAAAATATACCCCAGAAGAAGTAAAAGCTTTTGAGTTTAAGGATATGGAGCTATTAAGATCTTTCTTAGACGATATGAAAGAGCGTGTTATGGTGAGTGCTGGGAGAGAGTATGCTAAAGATAATTTCGAATCTCTTGGCTTAACAGAATCACAAGCAGAAAACCTTTCTTATAGTCAAATAAAAAGCATGATCCCTGAGATGAAGGGATTAGATAAGAAAATAGATAGTTATGAGGACATTAGTGACCTATTTAAAGAAGTTGTCGCATTAAATAAAATTGCTCGTAAAGACAAACTATCAACTTCAGATAAGGTAATATTTTTTAAGAAAATAGAAGACCTTAATCATAAAGTTGAAGGAGGATTGAATGAGGGAGATGTTGCTCGAATAGGAGTATTGCAAGAATCTCTTTGGGGTTCCATAAACGGCAAAAACATAGAAGAGGTAGTTAAAGAAAATAATGAAACGCTTCTTGTTCCTAAAGATGAGTATGTCGAAAATAGATTAAAAGATTATTTTATAGATAGGCTCTGGAATATGTTGCCAGTTGGAAAAGAAGGCCTTGATCCCGACAAAGATGGTGTTGAGAAAAAAGAAGAGATAATAAACGAAAAGATAAAAGAATTAAACAAAAAAACAGGTTGTTCTTTTTCTAAAGAAGATATTTTGTTTTTCAATGAAGTAGGGATTAGTGGAAAGAAAGGCATACATAAGTTTAATCTGTTCACGCAAGAAACCAAGAGAAGGTCTTTTGTAAGCTTTAAAAAAGATTTAATTGAAATAGGCGGAGAAAGCTTTGCTTTACAGCATCTGAATAAAGATGCCAATATTAATAATTTTATTAAGGATCACTATAATGGCGAAAAGGATGCAGGGCAAGCAGATAGAAAAGTAGGCGAATATGAGAAGCTTAGATTAATTTTTCAAGATGGGTGGGATAGAAATATGAAAGAAGCCAAGCAAGACCTTATGGGCGATCTCTTAAGTAAAGATTCTATAGAAGCTTGCGAAGAAGCTTTCGAGTTAAAGAAAATAGACCTTTTTAGGGATTACTTGATGGATATTAAGAACGGGAAAGCAACCAATAAAGAAAAGAAGATACGAATGGATAAGGTTGAAAATGGTATTGCGGAAGCCAAAGAAAAGGGCGTTGATATAGAGGATATGTTTTCGAAAATACATAGTGGTGAATTAGACCTTGATACTATTATTGATAGTTTCCCCGAGGGAGATATGAAGAAGAATCTCGAGAGTCTTAGGGGTAAAAAAGATAATCAATTTTCAGTATTTTTCAATGGAATTATCGATTACTTCATAAACTTTAAATAATATGAATAACTATATTGTAAGCGATAGCGCACTAAAAATGATTATCGATGAGTCTCCTCTTAGCGATGATCAAAAGAGTCAACTAGCAGAGAATATTGAATCTCTAGACAATAGTCAGAGAGCCCGCCTTTTAGTTTTAATAAGGGATATTTTTGCTGTTGAAGAAGAGAAGAAGGGAGGATTAGAAGAAGTCGCAAGATTTTCTAATTGAGAAAGGGAATTACTTTTTGTAATTCCCTTTAGAACCCCCTGTCTAAGAAAGATGAAGGCTTGTCTTCATCCTTCTTTTTCTTTTGGGGGTTGCTTACTGTTCCATGCACCGCTGCTGCCTCAGCTAGCGGGTTCTTTGATCCACCAAAATCAAACTCATTAGTGATTTTGGTCCCAGTGGATCTTTGCTGGAGATCATACCATATTTCTATGGCGCGATCTCGGCTCATGCCAGGATTCGCTTTGAGTAAGCTATCCACGGATGGGAGGGCGGAGCCAGACCTTTTTTGGGCTTCGGCCATGGCATTGTTCTCGGATATTTTGATACCTATCCGAGAGGAATACTCCTCCCTTCTTTTCGCCGTTACTTCCGGCGGGAAGTCCAAGTCCTTAAACGTGAACCCCGTTAACTTAACGCCCATTTCGTCCTTCATTTCTTCGAAGAAGGGCTGAGCTCTCAACTGGTCAAAGATTGGATTTTCTTTTCCCTTCTTTGCCATATTCATAATCTCATCCACATCAAATGTGCGGAGATAGCCACTTATTTCCCTAGCAGCAGTGCTTTGAATCTTTTCCTCGAAGTTAAAGCTGCCATTTTCGTAAGAGACATTCACGGCCTTTTCTCCGTCCTCAACCCTTATCCAAATTTTAGGGGACAAGAGCGTAGCCCGGCCCCCACCACGGAGATCTATCCATACCTCTTTATCTTTGTAGAGGGGTATGGAGTATTCCGTACCGATATTTATCACCCTCAACTCTTTTTCAAAATTGAGCAGAGTAATAATAATGGCATAACCTATAATAATTCCTTTCTTTATTCTTAGGTTGCCTGCTCGGTCAACGGCGATACACTCGTTGAAGTTCAATCTTTTGAACTTCACCGAGTTCCAGATTATTGCCACCAGGATAACCAATGCGATTACCCATAGGGGAATAATCCCCAATATCCACTCCGCCATTCTGGCGAAGATGTTCATTAATCTTTCTAATACCATTTCGTTCACCTCACATTTTTCAATGTGCTGATTAGACTATACCACATTATTCTCTATTGTAAAGATAGCAGATCTTTAATAATTTTGCTAACATATTTTAAATATGTTTACTCAAAAGAATAAAATAGTTTTTGTTATCTTTTCTTTTCTTTGTTTGTGCAATTTAGTAGCACTTTTAATTGCGTTTGATTTAAACAAAAACCCGGGTTTTGAAGTTATATTTTTTGATGTTGGTCAAGGAGATTCAGCTTTAATTAAGACAGGAGAGGGCCATTATATCCTAATAGACGGTGGACCTGATTCTAAAATAATAGAGAAGTTGTCTTCGGAAATTCCTTTTTGGCAAAAAGAAATAGATTTGGTTCTTTTAACTCATCCGCACAGCGATCATGTCAACGGATTAATTGATGTTATTGATAAATATGATGTTAAAAATATAGTTTGGACTGGAGTTTTAGACACTACAGCCTCTTACAAAACTTGGCTAGACTTAATAGAAGAGTCTAATGTCATTATCGCTCAAGCAGGTCAGAGAGTAAGAGGCGATAGTTTTCATATGGACATACTTTATCCCTTTGCTTCTCTAGAGGGGGAGAGTTTTAAAGAACTTAACGATACATCAATCATATCGCGACTCGTGTCCAGTGATAAATCTTTCGTGTTTACTGGCGATGCTTCTAGGATTCAAGAAGAATTGGTAGTAGATATGTTTGAACTAGATGCCGATGTTTTAAGTGTTGGCCATCATGGTAGCAAAACCTCTACTTCAAAAGAACTTCTAGAAGAGGTAAAGCCTGATTATGCGGTAATATCTTGTGGCAAGGGTAATAAATACGGTCATCCACACTCCCAGACACTGGAACTTCTTGAAAATTATGGTATAAAGGTACTTAGAACAGACATTGATGGTGATATTAAATTTAAATAAAAAATGAAAAAAGATTTAAACATTCCCGATCCTGATTTGCCCGCAGTAAAAGAAGATTTTACAAAAACTTTTCCTTGGAGAATATTTAAGATAATGGCCGAGTTCATTGAAGGCTTTGAGTTTATTAATGAGTTCAAAACCAAATCAGCTACTGTGTTTGGTGCTACTCGTTTTGGCGAAGATAACGAATATTACAAAAGAGCTAGAAAGCTGGGAGAGCTTCTCGCCAAAGAAGGATATATTGTTGTTAGCGGTGGTGGCCCAGGCATTATGGAAGCCGCTAATAGGGGAGCCTCTGAAGCTGGTGGAGAATCGGTAGGGATTAATATAGAGCTACCTGAGGGTCAGAGAACAAATCCATTTGTAAACAAAACAGTTGGGTTTTACTATTTCTTTACTAGAAAGGTAATGATGTCTTTTGCTTCGTCAGTATATGTATTCTTTCCAGGAGGATTTGGAACACTAGATGAGTTTTTCGAAATGATTACGCTTTTGCAAACCAAAAAATTAAGTCATCCAGTAACTATTGTTGTAGTTGGCAAAGAGTATTGGGGCCCAATGATTAAGTGGTTTGAGGAAGAGTTGTGTAATAGACAGCAGTCAATAACAAAAAAAGATTTAGAACTCTTCAAATTGGTCGATACACCCGAAGAGGCAATAGAATATATTAAAAATAATAAAAAATAAAATGGATTTTCCAATTTTTAAAACAAAAAAAGAAGGTAGCAGAAAGTTTAATTTGTCTGATCCAAAAGAAAGACAGGAGTATTTCACCCTAAAGGCAGGTCCAGAGATAGAAAAAGTTAAAAAACACATTGAAGCTGGCAATACTTTTATTGCTTATTTAATGGGAAAGAAAAATTCAGGTAAAGGAACTTATTCTAAAATGTTTGCTGAGGTAGTTGGTAGTCATAATGTTGATCATTTCTCTATTGGAGATATGATTAGGGGTATTGATTTAGAAATAAAGGACGAGAACAAAAGAAAAGAATTGGTTGATTTTTTAGAAAAAAACTACCGAGGATTCTTATCAGTTGATCAAATTATGGATATGCTTGAGAACAGAAGCACATCTACTCTATTGCCAACAGACCTTATCTTAACATTAATTAAAAGAGAGATTGCTAAAAGAGATAAGAAAGTAATATTTATTGATGGTTTCCCTAGAGACATGGATCAGATATCTTATTCTTTGTTCTTTAGAGATCTGATTGGTTATCGTGAAGATCCAGATGTATTTGTTTTAATAGATGTTCCAAATAGTGTATTAGACGAAAGAATCAAATGGAGAAGAATATGTCCCGATTGCAAAACATCTCGTAGTTTAAAGCTCTTGCCAACATCAAACATTAAGTACAATCCCGAAACTGGGGACTTCTCTTTGTTATGCGATAATCCAGAATGTAGTAGTGTTGAGATGGTGGGCAAAGAAGGAGATGAACTTGGTATTGAGCCAATAAAAGAAAGATTAGATATGGATGACAAGTTAATCAAGCAAGCTTTTGCCTTATACGGCATACCTAAGATTCTTTTAAGAAATGCTATTCCGGTTGATGCAGCCAAAGATAGCGTAGATGATTACGAAATTACACCCGAGTATCGCTATACTTGGAATGAGTCGGAGGGAAAGGTTGACATAGAAGAGATTCCCTGGACTGTAAAAGACAGCGAAGGTAGGGAAGTTTATAGTCTAATGGCCCCTCCAGTGGTTGTTTCTCTAGTGCACCAATTAGTTGATGTTTTTAATTTGTAGTAACTATTGATTTTAGTGGTAATAAAGGGTAATATGATTATGGATCCTGTAGCATTTCCCGGGAAAATCTGCTATAAGCTTT
>JAQVRO010000018.1 GCA_028701035.1 Minisyncoccota bacterium | reverse complement strand
TGGAAAACAATCTTAATTATGCTATAATCTTCTTGCATGAAAAGAAAGCTAAAAATTGCACAATTGGTTCCTCCGTGGATAGAGGTTCCTCCTAAAAAGTATGGAGGAACAGAACTAATAGCATCGTATTTAACCGAGGGCCTCACAGAAAGAGGTCATAGTGTTACATTATTTGCTTCGGGTGATTCTAAGACAAGAGCAAAGCTTAGTTTTTGTTTCCCCAAAGCCTTATATGGTATAAAAAGCAGTTGGAGTGACGATATGTCCTCCATTTTTCATTGTAGTCGTTGTTTTAAAGAGGCCTCTAAATTTGACATTATACATAATCATTTTAACTATTACGGCATTGCTTTTGCCAACACTGTTAATACGCCAGTTGTTACAACTTATCATGGAGATTTTACCGAAATTATTAAAGATAAGGGCGCGAAATATCAAATGCTTAAAGAGTTTAAAGATAGTCCCTTTGTCTCAATAAGCAATTTTCAGAGACCTAAAGGAATCAATCTTAATTTTGTAAAAACAATATATAATGGAATAGATGTAGATTCTTTCGATTTTAGTAATACTCCCAAAGACTATATCGCTTGGATAGGAAGAATAACCCCAAAGAAAGGGATACTAGATGCAATAGAGATAGCCAAGAGGTTAAATGTTAAATTAAAGATTGCTGCTAAGATAGATAAGAATTATTTACCCGATGTAGAGTTTTATGAGAATAAAGTTAAGCCACTAATTGATGGCAACCAAATATCATATATTGGAGAAATCGGTGGATACAAGGCGAAGTCCGATCTTTTAAAAAATGCTATCGCTCTACTTAATCCTATTGAGTGGCACGAACCATTTGGATTAAATATGGTTGAAGCTATGGCTTGTGGAACTCCAGTAATAGCTTACAAAATGGGTTCTGTTCCCGAAGTAATTAAAGATGGCAAGACTGGATTTATTGTAAAAGATATTAAAGGAGCTGTTAGTGCATTTGGTAGAATAAATAAAATAAATAGAGCTGATTGCTGTGATTTAGTAAAGAATAAATTTAGTAAAAATATGATGATAGACAATTATGAAGAAGTGTATTTCAAATTAATTAATAAAAAATGAAAAAGAAAGTATTGCATTTATTATGTTTTCCTCTATGGGGTTCTGGATCAGGAACCTATGCTCGTGAATTAGCTCTAGAATCAAACAAAGATAAAAACACAGAGGTTGCAATGGTTTGTCCTGAGGCTCAAGAGAAAATGCCCGAGCTTAAAATTTATCCATTAGACATGCCCTTTCCAGTAGCCTTTACTGGTCATCCCGATTGGCCCCATTGTCGGCTGTATAAAGATTTATCTTCTAAGGAGATCACTGATGTTTTTAGAGCTTTTTTAATTAGCACCGTTAGAGCGGTTGAGGATTTTCGTCCTAATATTATTCATGTCCATCATGCTTCTATGTTTCTTTGGGTGGCAAATTACATTAAATTACTTTATGGAATTAATTTTATAGTGACTGTTCATGGTACTTGTATTGCAGCAGCTGAAAAAAATAAAGTATATATCGCACCCTCGCAAGACGCTTTAAAGAGAGCCAAAAAGATTTTTCCAGTTAGTGGAGATACTAAGTCTTGGATGACCAATGTTTTTGGCAGTGAGTTTTCTGAGAAATCAAGAATTATGCCTGGTGGAACTCACTTAGACATAGCTAATAATGGTGGCAGGATTAAAATAATTAATAAAAAGTATGATTTAGACGGTAAAAAGGTTGTTTTATTTTCAGGCAAGTTAACCGAACCAAAAGGAGTATATTATCTCGTTAAGGCAGCTAAAAGTATTAAAGGAGATGTTTATATAATTGGTGATGGTCCAGATAAAAAAACATTTGAAGATATTATTGTTAAAAGAGATTTAAAAAATGTTCACCTGTTGGGCTATATGGGAGAAGATAAAAAGCAGGAGCTTCACGAATTTTATTGTCGTGCCGATGTTTTTGTTGCTCCATCAGTTTGGGACGAACCACTTGGCCTTGTTATACTAGAAGCCATGAGTTGCAAGACGCCGGTTATTGCTACAAGAAAAGGAGGAATACCATTGGCAGTCAAAGATGGCGTTAATGGCTTTTTAATTAAGCCAAGAAACAGCACTCAAATTGCCGAGGCCTGTAACAAGCTACTAGGCGACGACAAATTGAGCAACAGAATGGGTGAAGCAGCTAGGCAAACAGTAGAGCAGAAATTTACTTGGAATAAAATTGCCGAAAAATATTCCAGAACTTATGAGAAATATGGTATTATTAGAGCTAAAAATAATAAAAATAAAAAACAATGAATAAAAAAATTGCAATCATCGCTCCCCCTTTCACTAGTATTCCCGCCAAAAAGCAGGGAGGAACAGAGAGAATAGTGGAGCAAACAATCAATGATTTAGTTAGAAGAGGTTATACGATTACCCTATATGGTGCTGGTAAGTATGTTGGTCCTGCTAAATTTGTTCCAATTTTTAAAAAAACAATTAGTGATATTAAGGTAGATCCTGATAAGATTGAGGCCTCTCGTCCACTGCGCTTAGAGTTAGCTTATCTTTCTACAATAATGCATGAAATGATTAAGAAAGATGGCCAATTTGATATTATTTTAAATCATGCTCGAGGAGGTTATTTATTCTTACCAATTGCTAGTTTTATTAAAACTCCAATTGTGAGTATTGTTCACTTGCCAATATTTAAAGAAATGGAAGATTTCGTTTCTTTGTATAAGAATCCTAATATTATATCCATATCTAACAATCAAAGAAAGGGTTATGATAAAATTAATTATTTAGCTACAGTATATAATGGAACTGATACTTCTGAATTTGAATTTAATGCTAGTCCCAAAGATTATTTTTTAACAATGGGGGCCATGGGAGGACACAAGAACCCAAAAGACGCCATTTTGGCCGTTAAGAAGGCTGGCGCCAAACTCATAATGGCTGGAGGTAAGAAAAGAGAGCCATATTTCTCAAAAGAAATTATGCCACTAGTAGATGGAAAACAAATCAAATATGTCGGAGAAGTGAAAGGCAAAGAAAGATTAGATCTTTTTAAAAACGCTAAAGCGCTTCTTTTTCCTATTAAATGGGAGGAACCTTTTGGGTTGGTAATGATTGAGGCAATGGCCTGCGGGACACCAGTTATAGCTTATGAGAGTGGTGCAGTAAAAGAAGTTATAGAAAATAGGAAAACAGGATTTATTGTTAAAAATGTATCCGAGATGGCCAAAGCAATTAAGAACATTGATTCAATTGATAGATTGGCCTGTCGCAAATTAGTTGAGAACAAGTTTAGCACACAAAAAATGGTCGATGATTACGAATTAATAATTAAAAAATTAACAAAATGAAAAAATTAAAAATTGCACTAGTTGCTCCAATGTGGTTTCCTATTCCTCCTAAAAAGTATGGAGGAACAGAGTGGATAGTTTTTCATCTATGCGAGGGTTTAAAAAAATTAGGTCACGATGTGACATTATTCGCTTCGGGCGATTCTAAGGTTCCTTGTAAGTTAAGCGCAACTCATCCAAAATCATTAATTGAAGATGGAGTATCTTGGAATGATCAAACTTACAACATGCTTAATTTGTCTAAAGCATATGAGAGAAGTTCTGAGTTTGATATTATTCATACACATATAGATTTATGGGAGATATATTTCGCTCCTCTAGTTAAGACTCCATCAATTCACACAATACATAATCCTCTCTACTCTTCTAGAAAAGACGATTCTAGACTTACTATGCTTGGTAAGTTTAAGAATAATAACTATATTGCAATATCTAACTCGCACCGAAAACTATCTCGAGCCAAGATTAATTTTGTCGATACAATATATAATGGTATCAGGATGAGTGATTTTGATTTTAATCCTGAACCAAAAGATCATTTTATTTGGTGTGCTAGGATCGATAAATACAAAGGGATAGAAAACGCAATTAAGATTGCCCAAAAAGCAAAGATTAAATTAGTCTTAGCTGGCAGATTAGATCCAACACAAAAAGATTATTTCGATTCTAAAATCAAGCCTCATCTTGGCAAAGACATTAAATATATTGGCGAATATTCTTTTGAAGAAAAGTCAGAGTTCTTTGGCAATGCTAGAGCATTATTATATCCAATAGAGTGGCACGAACCATTTGGATTAAATATGACCGAAGCTATGGCTTGTGGAACACCAGTTATCGCATATAGCATGGGGTCTGTTCCCGAAGTAATTAAAGATGGCAAGACCGGTTTTATTGTAAAAGATATTGCTGATGCTGTTAAGGCGGTAAAGAAGATAGACCAAATCGATAGAAAGGATTGTAGGGATTGGGTTCAAAAGAAGTTTTCAACAGAAGTAATGGTTGGTAATTATGAAAAAGCCTATTATGATGTTATCAAAAAAAATAATTCCTGATATTGATTCTAAAATTGATAAAAAATTAAAAGAGTTAAATCTTAAGCCTAAAGTTAGTCCCAAAGAGTTTATTGCAAAAAGAGGAGATCGAAAGCATCGCTATTTTAGCCTTTGTATTGATAGTTGCGGTCAAGAGATTCTCTTTTATGCTCGCATTCATAGTAATTTAGACGCTCGAGATAAGTTTATTGCCGAAATTAAGTTTCTTTGCCTTGCTGGTCAGCAAGGCATGGGGAATATCGCTCCAAAGATGTTTAATTATGGAATTGAAAAAGATTTTGAGTGGCTTACAAGAGAAGAGGTAAAGCCGGGGTCGTTGGCACAATTATCTCCTAGGAGTATTTCGAGTATTGTTTCCAAAAACGCAGATTCTTTAGCAGGCTATGTTTTTTCTATCTCTAAAGTTGAAGCTAATAGAATTAATTTTAAGAATTTTGACTGGAGTAGTTATTTTGAAGATCCTAATTTTAATCGTTTGGTTAATAAGAAGATTATTAACAAAGACCTTTGTGATAGCTTGGTTCTTATGACTGAAAATACTGCAAAGGGCTTTCAGAAAAGTTGTTGTTATTTGTCTCACGGAGACTTAACATTAGAAAACATACTATCTGATGGAGATGATTTCTGGATTATTGATTGGGAGAGGGCATGTTTTAATAATTATGCTTACGATATCGCTTTTTTATGGATGCATCTTTGGCAGAATGATTCTGGAAGAAGAAAATTAATGGAATCTTATATCAAGAAAGTTGATTATCAAAAATTTAAGCTATCTTTTCCTGTTATTGTCTCTTATCTTGCAATGGGAGAAGTTTTAATGGATATCGAAGAAGAAAAACCATCAGAGACAAAGAAGAGAAAGTCTTTTTGTAATCAAGTTTTAAAATATAGCGTTGAGGATTTTAATAAATTAATAAGCTTATGAAGAAAAAATTAAAAGTTGCTATCTTTTGTACTAATGAATGGCCTACCTTACCTCCACAAGATGTGTTTTATGCACCATTATGGATTGCTTACTACACTGCTGAGGGTTTGGCTAAAAAAGGACATGATGTTTTTTACTTTGGACCTAAGGAGTCTAAGCTTAAACACGCTAAGCTAGTTTCTTTTGGAACCACAGCTATTAAGAAAGACAAGAAACTAGAACCTTTTCTATTAAAGTCTAATGAATTAGTGGTTAATTTCTACGAGCAAAAGATGATATCTATGATTTATCAGATGCATCAAAAAGAGAAGTTTGATATTATTCATATACACCCCTTTAGAAGGTGTTTACCTATGGCTCCATTTACTAATACCCCAACAGTAATCACTATACATGATCAAATTGCTGGTTTTAACAAGCTACAATTAGCCGAAACTAAGGAGATACCTCAAGTAAAATTAATTTCGATATCTAGGGCTCAAAGAAAGCCGTTACCTAATTTGAATTATACTGCCACTGTTTATAATGGCATCGATATTAATAAGTTTAAATATCGAGAAAAGCCCGAAGACTATTTTGTAACTGCGGGACGATTTGTTCCCGAAAAAGGAATTGATATAGCAATAGATATTGCTAAGAAAGCTGGGGTTAAGCTTAAGATTGCTGGAGGTCCCGATACAGGAGAATATTTTAAGAAAAAAATTAAGCCCAAGCTATCTAAGAATATTGAATATGTCGGTATGATAGACTACTTAAAAATGGGAGACTTTTATTCTAAAGCTAAAGCTTTAATAGCTCCTATTCAATGGGAGGAACCTTTTGGTTTGTTTTTTACCGAGGCAATGGCTTGCGGAACACCAGTTATAGCTTATAAGCGAGGTTCAGTTCCGGAGGTTATTAAAGATGGCAAAACGGGTTTTATTGTAAATAATATCTCTGAAGCAGTAGAATCTGTTCATAAGATAGATCAAATCAATAGAAAGGACTGTAGAGATTGGGTTAAGAGTAGGTTTTCTATAGAGCAGATGGTAGACGGTTACGAGAAAGCATATTTCGACTTAATTCCTTAGGGTGGGTTGCAAAAATAACTAAAATAAGTATAATATACGAACATCGTATTATAATATGCTAGAATCTCCAATAGATGAAATTAAGAGTCGTCTAGATATTGTTGACGTTGTTAAGGAGTATGTCAAATTAGAGAAGGCCGGAATTAATTATCGGGCCAGATGTCCTTTTCATAGTGAAAAAACACCTTCCTTTTTTGTAAATCCTTCTCGTCAAATCTGGCACTGTTTTGGCTCTTGTGGTGAGGGCGGAGATATGTTTAAGTTTATTATGAAAATTGAAGGCGTTGAATTTGGTGACGCTCTAAGAATTTTAGCCAATAAGGCAGGAGTAAAGTTAACAAAAGAAGATCCAAAGCTAAAAAGTGCCAAGCAAAGGACCTATGAAATATGCGAATGGGCGTTAAAGTTCTTTGAGAAACAACTAGATAGCACTGATGGGAAAAAAGTAGTAAATTATCTTAATAACAGAGGGATAGACAATAGTCAGATTAAAAAGTGGAGAGTTGGTTATTCCCCTAACGACTGGACAACACTTTTAACTTTCTTATCAGGTAAAGGATATTCTGGTTCTGAAGTTGAGGCCGCTGGCTTGGCTATTAAAAAAGAAGAAACAGGAAGGTTTTATGATCGTTTTCGGGGCAGAATAATGTTTCCCATATTTGATTTTAATTCTCAGCCGATTGGGTTCGGAGGTCGGATACTAGAGGGAGACAAAGAAGCCAAGTATCTAAATACTCCAAACACTGTTTTATACGATAAAAGTAGGGTTTTGTATGGGTTAGATAAAGCCAAGAATCGTATAAGAGAAGCTGATGCTTGTATTTTGGTAGAGGGCTATACCGATGTAATAATGTCCCATTTTGCTGGTTTTGAAAATACAGTATCGTCCTCTGGAACTGCACTAACTAATTATCAATTAAGTATAATTAAAAGATACACTGATAATTTAATTACTGCATTTGATATGGACGACGCAGGATCTTCGGCTACATCTAGAGGAATAGATTTGGCTCAAGCAATGGGTTTCAATATTAAGGTCGTTATTATGCCCGAGGGAGTTGATCCAGCCGATATGGCGAAGGATAAAGAAGGTTGGGGGCAAGCGGTTACGGGGGCGGTATCAGTCATGGATTTTTATTTCCAAAAAGCGGTTGGCAGTAAGGATGCTTCCCTACCAGAGAATAAAAAGAAAATTGCCGAATATTTATTGCCCAAAATAGCCAAGATATCTAGTAATATAGAAAAAGATCATTGGGTTCAAAAGTTAGCTCAATTATTAAATGTAAAAGAATCATCTGTTATTTCAGATATGAATAAGATAAAAGTAGAAGATTCTAAGCCCCTAGAAAATAATAATTTAATTGAGGGCAAAAAGAGCCGAAAACATTTAATAGAAGATAGATTTTTAATGATTTTATCTAGCGAACCCGGGCTAATTAAAGAAATTAAAGATAAAAGTATTTTTTCAGAAGATTGTTTAAGTGTAATAGATTATTTAGACGGAAAAGATAGCAGTATAGACGATATAAAAGAGCAGGTTGATGTTTTGTCCATGAGGGCAAGTATGGAGGATTTCGATAGTAAAACAGAATTATTTAAATGTGTTGATGCCCTATACGGTATACATCTTAAAAACAAGTTAGCAGATATTAATGAGAAGATTAGAGAGGCAGAGAGTAAGAAAGATGTAGCTTTGGTTGATAATTTGATGAAAGATTTTGTTTCAATTTATCAAAAACTTAATAATATAGAAAAAGAATCTTAATAAATATATGGCTCAAAAAATAACAAAGACAACTAAAAAAGTTGCTCCTAAAAAAAAGGCGGTCTCAAAAAAGAAGCCAGTAAAGGTAGAAGATATTAAGATTAGCAAGAAAGATGTTTTTCCCCAAGACAAGATAGATCTTCTTTTTAGTAAGGGGCGTCTTAGGGGTTTCGTTACAATGTCCGAAATCTTGTATTACTTCCCATATATCGAAAAGAATGTTGAAAAGTTAGAAGAAATTTGTGACGAGCTAATGGCTCTAGATATTGATATCAAAGAAAAAAGAGATTTTCTCGAAGTCTCTGATGATAAAAGCAAAAAATACAAAGAAGATATTAAACTTAAGGTTGATCCAATACAAATTTATCTTAAAGAAATATCCAGAACTAGTTTTTTGACTGCTGACGAAGAAAAAGATTTAGCAAAAAGAATTGAAGATGATGATCCTATAGCAAAAGCCAAGCTTATACAAGCTAATTTAAGGCTAGTTGTTTCTATTGCTAAAAAATATATTGGTAAATCCAATAACCTCACCCTCTTAGATCTTATACAAGAAGGTAATTTAGGGCTATTCCGAGCTGTTGAGAAGTTTGATTGGCGAAGGGGTTACAAGTTCTCTACTTATGCAACATGGTGGATAAGACAATCAATTAACAGGGCTTTAGCCGATCAGGCCAGAACGGTTCGTATACCAGTTCATATGGTAGAAACCATTTCCAAGTATAGCAAGATTAGAAGGGAGTTGTTGCAGGGCTTAGGGAGAGAACCAACCGTTGATGAGATAGCTAGCGAGATGGGTTTGCCAGTTCATAAAGTAAACTATATCACCAAGATATTCCAAAAAACCGCCTCACTAGAATCTCCAGTAAGCGATGATGCTGATAGTAGTACATTGTCTGATTTTGTAAAAGATGATAAGACGATACTCCCCTCTACCGAAGCAGCTAGAAATCTTTTAAAGCAAAGGCTCGGTGAGATTTTAGCAGATTTAAATTACAGAGAGCAGAGAATATTGGCGATGAGGTTTGGATTAGACGATGGCGTAAATCACACTTTAGAAGAAGTGGGAGAAGAGTTTAATGTTACTAGAGAGAGAATTAGACAGATTGAGGCTAAGTCATTAGAGAAGATAAGGCAACACGATGAGCTAAAAAAGCTCAAGGGGTATTAGTGGTATTGAAAAATCTTATTCTTATTGCTATTATACCCATATATTCCGGCGTAGCTCAATGGTAGAGCGTCTCGCTGTTAACGAGGATGTTGTAGGTTCGAGTCCTACCGCCGGAGCCA
>JAQVRO010000017.1:7867-9933 GCA_028701035.1 Minisyncoccota bacterium | reverse complement strand
GAACTTTATCTTATCGGTTGCCATGTTCCGGCCTACCAACCAAAAAATATTGAAGACTACTCTCCCGAGAGACCAAGAAAACTATTATTAAAAAAGAAAGAAATCGACTATTTAATAGGAAAATCAAGGCAAGGGGGCTTGACTTTAATCCCATTAAAGGTATATACTAGTAAAGCTTTAATAAAAGTTGAGATTGGTGTCGCCAAAGGTAAAAAATTGGTTGACAAGCGGGAAGGTATTAAGAAAAGAGAAATAGACCGCAATCTTAAAAGATCTTTAAAGTTATAATGGGGATGCACTAGGCTTAGACAAAGGCGAAACGCAGGCAATGCGGGTCGAGTATTCTTGAATCTCGTTAAACTTCAAGAAATGCAATAAGTGCCAACTTATTCAACAAACAACCCGCGTTAGCATACGCATAACGCCATCTGCCTTTCTTGACTCCTGATAGATTAAGGTGGGTGTCATTTAATCAGGAACTGTGTTTAAGTTTTCAGTCTTTTATTAACCACAGGAAAACAAAAGATTGAGCACAAAAAGCTTTTGCTTAATTTCAGACTTTTTGTTGCTTACAAAAATTGGGCTACGCTCGTAGATTTGCTTGAGTATTGCCCTTTGGACGCGGGTTCAATTCCCGCCATCTCCACAAGAAAACAATTATTAGAACACTATACAACAACCAAATAAGGGCGAAGGAAGTAAGAGTAATCGATAACGATGGCTCCCAAGTTGGTGTCTTTAGTGTATCCGAAGCAATTAAACTTGCTAAAGATAAAGGAATGGATTTGGTTCAGATTACTGAGAAGGCCACTCCCCCAGTTTGTAAAATTACAGATTACGGAAAATATCTTTATTGGGAAAAAAAGAAAGAAAAAGAAAAAAAAGTAAAAAATAGCAATAACGAAGTCAAAGGAATTAGATTAAAATTTGCGATGTCTCCTCATGATATGGAGATAAGAGCAAAAGCCGCTTCTGCTTTTTTAAAAAAGGGACATAAAGTGCGAGTAGAATTAATATTAAGAGGAAGGCAAAAGTCGCAAAACTTATCCAGTTTTGCTAAAGAGAAAATTAATCTTTTCTTAGAATCGCTTAAAAAAGAAACTCCCTTTAAAATAGAAAGAGAGTTGAAAAACGAAGGAAAAGGTTTGGCAATAATGATATCAAAATTATGAAAAAAACAAGGAAATCAATAACAAAAAGGTTTAAGGTTACCAAAACGGGAAAGGTAATGAGACGAGCTATTGGTACTAACCACTATCTCGTAAAAGATAATGGCAAGAAAACAAGACTAAAGAGAAAATGGGTTGAAATGTCAAAAGTCGACGCAAAAAAGATTAAAAGTTTACTAAGTTAAATATATGCCTAGAGTAAAAAGAGGAACTAGATCTAATAAAAGAAAGAAGAATATACTTCAACACACTAAAGGTTTTCGCTGGGGAAGAAAGTCTAAGGTAGCTCAAGCAAGAGAAGCACTAGTCCACGCTTGGACATATGCTTTTAGAGACAGAAAAGCCAACAAGCGCAACTTCAGAAGATTGTGGCAAATTAGAATTAATGCTGCTACAAGAAAAGAAGGGGTTTCTTACAACCGATTTATACATAGTTTAAAACAAAAAAACATCTCTCTAGACAGAAAGGTGTTAGCAGAACTAGCCGAGAAAGAACCTCAAGCATTTAAAAAGATAGTTGTAGAGACCGCGAAATAAGCGGTCTTTTACCTATTATCACCCTCTCCGTGCAAAACATCTCTCTTCTTCCTAGAAGAGAGTTTTTCTATATTCATCAAAGCTACATCATCTAGGGATAGCTTAAGCTCAGAGCTTAATTGAGATAGGTACCATAAAACATCGCCAAGCTCTTTAGCTATTTCTTTTCTAGATTCATCGTTAATCTCTCCACCTTTATCTCTTAAAATCTTCTTAATTTTTTCTGCTATTTCCCCCGACTCACCAACCAAACCCAGCGTAGGATAGATAAAGTTATCATCTAGATTAGGATAAATTGCAGTTTCTCTTGATTGTTTTTGATATTCTTCAAATGTCATAAATTTATATTATCAAATAACG
>JAQVRO010000017.1:5928-7767 GCA_028701035.1 Minisyncoccota bacterium | reverse complement strand
TCTTCGCTATTAGTGATTGATCCAATAAATATATATTTACCTTTAGAGTAACCAAAAACAGACATCCCATCTATATCAATACACTCAAGATCCCCTGATAATCCCTCTGGCATCTTTATACTATACTTTTCTTCTTCTATTCTCTTAAGCTCTTCTTCGATTAAGGTTATTAGTTTTGATGTTTCAGATTTTACAAAGCTATTAAAAGAGTTGCTAGAACTATCTAAATCTTCGAAAAATTGATTAAATAAAATATTAAATTCTTCTATTGTTTCTGAATTATTAATATTATCAATATCTTTTTCTAATTTTTCTTTTCTAATATTTGACTCGCTACAAACTTCGTCAATCCTCTTATCTTTAATTTCAGTTAAAGATTCTTCAGTTAATTTGACCGCCAAACTCATATCATTAACGCATTTCTCAAAATTAAAAGCACTGTTAAGCATCTTGGATAACCTTAAAACGAGCAAATCCTTAACAGCATCCAAATCTTCTACGCTACCGTCTTCCTCTGTTATTATAAAATCATCACTAGAAGACAATTCCATTTCTCTTTCTTCAATTATTCTTACCATATTCTTAATTACATCGTCTTTTTCTTCAACCTCCTTTTTATCAACTTCTTTAATCTCTGCTCGCTCTTCTAATAGAGGAATGCTAATACCTTTTTCTTCAACTTCTGGAATACTTTTCTCTTTCTCAATTGTATAAAAAGTACTACCTGTTAAAAAACCAAATAAATCTTTCTCGCTACTTTGATTAATAAAAACTAAAAAGACTAAGAGCATAACCATAGAAACAGAAAACCACCAGAGGGTGCTCTTTTCTTCTAATAAATCTTTTAGCCAGTTAATCATAATAAAAATAAATTGGTGCTTAAATACCTCTCTCCTCGATCGGGAAGTATTACTACTATTGTACCTGAATTTATTAATTGAGCAAGCTTAATTGTGGCACACATTGCCGCACCACTACTCATACCAACAAAAATTCCTTCTTCTTTAGCTAAAGCTCTAGAACATTCAAACGATTCTTCGTTATCTACCATAATGGTTTTATCTATCTTAGATTCGTCGTATATCGCTGGCACTATTGCTTCTTCCATATTCTTAAGCCCTTGAATATAGTGGCCTTTTACCGGTTGAGCACTTATTACTTTTATATCAGACTTTTTTTCTTTCAAATAGGTTCCAACCCCCATAATGGTTCCTGATGTCCCCAAACTAGAGACGAAATAATCGATATTGCCATCCATCTGATTCCATATCTCTTCTCCTGTTTTTTTATAATGTGCTATCTTATTATACTTATTAGAAAACTGATCAGTTGTAAAATACTTGTCGGGATATTTCTCAACCAACTCTTTTACCTTTAGAATAGCCCCATCTGTTCCTTTACTTGGATCGGTCAGTATTAACTTAGCACCAAAAGCTAAAATAGTCTTTCTTCTTTCTACGGAAACTGCTTCACTCATAGCAATAGCAACCTCATAACCCTTAACAACCCCCACCATGGCTAAAGCAATTCCAGTATTACCTGAAGTAGCTTCAATAATAGTTTTGCCTTTAGTTAAGGCCCCTTCTCTCTCGGCTTGCTCGATCATTTCTAGTGCAATCCTATCCTTAATACTACCAGTTGGATTAAATCCCTCTAGTTTAGCATAAATATTAACATTGGGATTAGGATTAACTTTATTAATTTTAACGATTGGAGTGTTTCCAATTGTTGATAATATATTTTGATGTTTCATTTGATTATTATTTAAAAATAAAAAACTCTCTTGGTTATAGAGAGCCCCTACCACTAAGACTAAATCTAAAGGCAAGGGCTACACGG
>JAQVRO010000017.1:0-5828 GCA_028701035.1 Minisyncoccota bacterium | reverse complement strand
ATTATGGTGCCGATATAGTGATTGGCCATCATCCTCATGTAACTCAGCCAATAAAAAAATACGACGATAAATATATCGCGTATTCTTTAGGTAATTTTGTCTTTGATCAATATTTCTCCGAAGAAACAATGAGTGGATTTCTTCTTGAAGTAGAAATACAAGAGAATGAGGTGATAAGCGCTAAAAAGAAATACTATAAATTAAATAAGCACTATCAACCCGAAATATATAAAGAAGAGGTTCTAAATTAGATTTGAAAACTTAAATAAGCAATCCAAACCATACTAGCTACAATAAGACCTGCAATAAACCCTGAGAGTGCCGTAGCAATCCTCTTGCCAAGCCTAAACTTATAAGAAACATCATCTTGTTCAACAGCAAACTCGTCAAATATTTTTTTCATATTTTTATTATTTTAAAAACCTTTATCTAATTTTAACTAAATAAATATATTTGTCAACAAATATTTGTTCCATTATGATTTTTGCCTGACAAAAAGTTGTCTAACATATCTATATGAAATATAGAGGATTGGATGCCCGAGTCGCCCAATTCTAGTAACTCATTAACTTTGCTAGCCATACCTCCAGTAACATCCACATACTGAGAATTGCCAATATTAATCTTGTCAACATTATCTCTGTTAATTGATGGGATTACACCATCAGCAGACAAGACTCCATTAACATCGGTAGCAAGACCAACCCTACTAGCTTTTAACTCTTTGGCAAATTTTAAGACGAGCTGATCTCCAGAAATAATAGAAACTCCTAATTTAGTATCCATAACCACATCCCCATGAAAAACAGGGACAATTCCAACTTCAATCATTTTTTTGATATGCGAAATCTCAAAAGTTTTTATTCTCCCGTTTTCGGATAATAGAAAATCAAAAGGATGAACTCCAATAGCACATACTCCAAAACCATTTAGTTTTGATACAATATAGTCATTAAGACTAGAAACAACTCTGTGTGTTTTATAGATTCCAATAATATTATCATCTCTAATTCCCTCTTTTAGCTTAAACTCTTTTGCTTCTGGGTGACCACAAGAACCAGCTCCATGAATAATAATCATGGGAGTTTTTAAATTATTTGATATTGTTCTAGCAATACTCTCTATATTAATACTATTAACTTCGCCAGCTTTCTGTTTATTTGTAATTACCGAACCTCCTAATTTTATTATAGTTAAATCCATATTATTCTTTAATAATCTTAATAGCACAACCATTAATTAACGCAAAAGAAACCTTCTTTCTTGCAGAAGATAAAATTCTTTGAAATGTGCTTTGAGATGTATTCATCTCTTTTGCAGCACTTTCTTGATCCATCTCTTTAACATCTTTTAACCTTAACGATTCCATTTCTTCGAAACTCAACTCAACAACCTTCAAAGATTTCAACGGAATACCTCTTGGCTTAAAATAGTCAACTAATGGATTAAAGCATATTCTTTTAAAATGTCTTGGTCTTGGCATAATCTTAAAACCTAGCGAACCTTTTAAAATCCACTAGGCTTTTTACTTCATTCCTCTAAGGCTTTCTTTTCTTCTCTGAGAGCATTTATCTCTTCCTCAATCATTTCTTTTTCTTCGATTAATGCTTTTTCCTCTTCTTCTAATGCGGCTAGCTCGTTTTTAGGAGAGAAGAACCTTCTACTATACCCACAACAACGACCCATACCTCTGCCTGTCATAGGGCCTAGCCCAAAAGGACCTGTTTGATCAAATCTTGGCATATTATTTTTATTTATTAATTTAACAATCGACCTTTATTATGAGTATATACCCATAATAATATAATGTCAATAGCAACTATCTTTATTAATGAAAACCCATGACCCTTTTTTAAGATTACCCATTTTGTATTTTCCCATTCTTACCCTCTGCAAATCCAACACAGTCCTACCAAAAAACTCAAACATTCTTTTTATTTGATGGTTCCTTCCCTCACTTAAAACAACCCGATACTTTTTGGGTCCAATTTTTTTGATACTTTTCATAAAAGATTTTGTCTTTTCTCCTAGATCAATGCCTTTTTTAAACTCAGCAACCATTTCAGAATTAATATCTTTAGCAAGCTCAATTATATATTCTTTTTCGTGAGCGAAAGAAGGATGAGTGAGGCGATATGCAAAATCACCATCATTTGTTAATAGAATTAATCCATGGCTACTTTTATCTAATCGGCCAACAATAAATAATCTTTCTGGCACCCTTACAAGGGAAGAAATGCTCTTTTCTCCACTACTCGTAGAGACGTATCCCTTTGGCTTATTTAGAGCAATATATATTAGCTCCTTGTTTGGTTTTATTATCGCACCACGCACAGTAACCTTATCATCATCATTTACCGATATACCGATCTCTGCTACCTTTTTATTAACCCTTACTTGCTTTTGTTTTATTAAAAGCTCTGCTTCTCTTCTGGAGCAATAACCACTATCAGCTATAAATTTTTGTAATCTTTTCATTGTTCAAAAAATATTTTTAGAACTATTGCTCTTTTTAAAAAGATAAAAATTGTTTATCAAAAATAATAATATACAAACAGTAATAATTGGTAAAAGAACTTCGTTTGCAAAGTATATCCCCGCTAAAGCCCATATAAAAACGAAGCTATAAAATATATTTTTATCGTGCCATGACCTCCATATTCCAATAACCGATGTTATTATCAAAACCAAAGCCACCCAAAAATAACCGCTAAGTCCAAATCCAGACCAATTCCAATGGACTAACAATATCGTAATATTAGCAACAGTTGCCACTATAATCCAAGCTAAATATATACTAAAAGGAATATACAAGAACATCTTTTCTCTTTTATCTAAATTAACCTCTGTTAATATATCCATAATCTTAGCTAAAGAATACAACAAAACAATAATAAAAATTACTGATAATTCAATTAATAGATTGTGCCAAGATAAAATCCATAATATATTAGCAATACAAGATAAAATGAAATAAGGTGTAATCTTGTCTATTTTCTCACTTTTAGCAACTAATTGATAAAAAACAAAAGATAAAACTAATAAATAAATTATACCCCATATAGAAAATGTTATCGGAGCTGGAGTAAAAAAGCTAGGATAAAAATCGGAAACATCTTTGGCGGTTAATCCATTGATTGGCAAATAATTGGCTAAAAAATTAACCAACAAGACTAATGCAAAAAATATAGTATTAATTACTCTCATAACTTAATCCTATTCTAATATCACCCTAATGTCAATTTTTTAATTATCAAAATAACAAAAAGATGTGCTGGATAAAAAAAGTAGAAAAAGTTCTTGGGAAGATTAGTTTTAAATATCGGATTAGTAATAATTGGATAAGCCAATAATGCAAAAATCTGAGTTGGCCACAAAACAGACAAAGAATATAGTATTGTAGACAGCGAGAACAATCCAAACTGCATAGAGCCTTTAAATATATGGAAAACAAGAATAATTAATATCCCATATACCGAATAAGAACACAAAAAGGAAAACGGTATTACCAATAAAAGATAGTGATATTTTTTCTTTTCTATTGAATAAAGAGCAAGAACCCCTAGAGCTAGCGTAAAAAGAATATTTAATTGAAATTCGTTTGATAAAAAATAATGAGGTATTTGAGATATCGCACCAATTGCCACTAAACGATTAAAATAGCTTCTTTTGCTAGAAGTCATAGAATAACCCACTGTTAACTGGTAGGCAAAAATTGGAAAAGCTATCCGCCCAATAGATCTCAATTCCTCTACCTCGGGAAAAAGATAAAGTCCAATATGATCAATAGCCATCGCAATTAAGGCTATTAACTTTAAAAAATCACTTTGTTGTTTTGTTATCATCCTTACTTGATAATTTACACTTTATCGCATATTATGTAAATATGGAAAAACAAATTGGAAATTTTGAAGATATTAGTTTTGACGACATAGAGGGAAGATCTGTCATTTTTAATAAAATGATATGGGAAGAAAAAAGGAGCATAACAATATTCATAGCCATATTATCTGTTATTCTAACAGCTCTAACTATTTTCGGTGGATTTGTAATAGTATTATTATACATACTCTTAATCTGGGAAAGATCTGGAAGCAGACTAATGAGAGCGCTGGCTCAAAAAAATAACTTAAAACAAGAAAATATCGATATTCGTGACTTAAAAGGAAATTTGTTTAAAGTTAGATACTACAAAAATACTCACGGAGGTTTGGTTGGATTTTATGATAATAAAAAAGCGAGATTTTTCTACTATTCATATACTGTACAGTCTGGCAAGCATAGCATTACTTACCCATTTACTGTTTTTGAAATATTCTTTGAAGGGATAAGATTTCCCTATACACTACTACATTATAGAGGCAATTCTTTTTTTACGAAAAGACATGGTGCAAAAGCAGAAAACGAGATTAAGATAAATCTTGAAGATGAATTTAAGAAACACTACGCTCTCTATACCAAAGACGGTTATGGGATAGAAATAATGCAAACATTTAACCAAGAATTTATTAGATTTTTAATAAAAGAGAAATGCAATTTTAGTATTGAGCTAAGCGATGATAGACTATATATTTATACAGAGGGGAGAATAACAAAAATAAATCAACTTAAAGAATTTTTTGAAACTGCCAACAAAACAGTTGACTCGTTGGCACCAGTTCTCAAGAGACTAGAAGATGATTTTGAAGTTTTAAAAAAATACTATAACTAAATATATTGAAAAAGCTGAATAACAAAGAAAATAAAGAATAATAGAAGCATCGCCCCCTCCCAGCGCATTAAACGACGAGACAATCCATGAACAAAGAAAATAACAGAGGCAGCAAGTAAAATATAAATACCAACATTCATTACAACTTCATCAACTAATAAATTAGTAAAGAATGCTGGCAATCCTACAACCAACAACATATTTATTGCGTTGGAGCCGAAGATATTCCCGATTGCTAAGTCCGCATCTCCAGTTTTAACCGCCTTAAGTGAAACTGCTAATTCAGGTAAAGACGTTCCAATGGCAATACCTAATATAGTTACAATACTTATTGGGATGCCAATCAAAGACGCCATTTCAATCGCCGAATAAACAGTAAAATGTGCTCCGCCGATAATGGCCAATAACCCTATAATCAAAAGACTAATACTTTTTATCGTCCGATCGTTGCCTTCTAGCGGCTTTTCAATTACCTCAAGATCACTTGGAGGTTCTTTAATAATATACCAGATATAAGCGGCTAATGTTCCTAATAGTAAAACAGACTCTACTCTTGTGATGATCCCATCGTGAATAATAAAAAGAAAATGTGTTGTTGCGATAACAAAAAGTGGCAATTCGCTCTTCATTAAGTCTCGCCTGATAACTATCTTTGGAGATAATAAAGCAAGAATACCAACTATTAATAAAATGTTGGCAATATTAGACCCGACAACATTAGCAGCAACAATTGTTGTTTCTCCGTTATACACTGCAGCTAAGGAAGACGCTAATTCGGGTAAAGATGTTCCAAAACCAACTATTAATACTCCTATTACAAAAGGAGATAATCCCATCTTTACTCCAATCGTTTTTGCTCCCTCAATAAAAAGATCCGCTCCTTTTATTAAAACAGCTAAGGCAGAAACAAATAAGATCCCAAGCACTAAGATATTCATAATATAATATTTTAACTTAAAATAAAAAACTTGTCCAATAAAGAAGTGGAGTAGTTGGTTAATCCAAAAATTCTACTCCACCTATTTCCCTTACAAAGCACTTTGTACTCTCACGAGTATAAAGAATTCTTTTAAGGATTAGATTGACCTGGTCAATCTTTAGTGTCCTAATATTAACC
>JAQVRO010000041.1 GCA_028701035.1 Minisyncoccota bacterium | reverse complement strand
AAGGAGATATCCCTTTAGAGCATTTCTTTTTGGCATATTTTGATTGTAGAGAGAATAAGAAGAAGAAAGAAGAAGCAATTAATTTTGAGTTTAACTACGAAAGAGAATTAGTGAAGCTATGGCGGGACGTAAACAATGAAAGATATAGTGTTTCTGCTCTAGATGTTTTTATATCCGAAAGGCCAGTAAAAAGAGAAATATTTGCAGCAAGATTTAGAGATAGAATAGTTCATCATTTAGTTGTGAATAAATTGGAGTATTTGCTAGAGAAAGAGTTTATCTACGATACTCATAGTTGTAGAAAGGGTCGTGGAGTTCATTTTGCAACCAATAGGGCGAAAAGGCATATTTTACGGTGTAGTAAAAACTATACCAAAGACTGCCACATCTTAAAGCTAGACATTAAAGGATATTTTATGAGCATAGATAAAGGTATTCTATTAAATAATCTTGAGAATCTAATTAATCAAAAGTATTTAGCTAGGGATAAAGATAAATTAATTTATCTTTGCAGAACAATTATTAATAACAACCCTACTAAGAATTGTATTCGCAAGTCACCAAAAGAAAAATGGATAGGGCTACCTAAATCAAAGAGCTTGTTTTACGCAAAAAATAATTGTGGTCTGCCCATTGGCAATTATACCAATCAAGTCTTTGCTAACTTATACTTAACACCCCTAGACCATTTCGTTAAACATAAGTTAAGAGTTAAGCACTATGTTAGATATGTTGACGATATTTTCATAGTCCACAAAGATAAGAATCAACTAAAGGCTATTATTTCCTTAATTAAAGCGTATACAGAGAATAATTTAAACTTAACAATTCATCCTAAAAAGATATATTTGCAACATTATCAGAAAGGAGCAGAGTTTTTAGGTATATATATTAAACCTTATAGGTGTTATGTTAGCAGAAGAATTAAAGGTAATTTGTGGCAAGCAACAAGAGATATTAATGTTTTATTAGCAAGAGAGGACATAGACGCTAATATTATTCTATCAAAAACAAACTCGTATTTAGGATTACTTAGTCATAGCAATACATACAAGCTAAGAAAGAAGTTTTTAGATAATCTTAGTCCTAATATGTGGAAATACTTTTCATTGAAAAACAATTGTTGCTCTTTTTCTAACTCTTTGGTAATATAAGAGTATGCAATACAAGGTTCCTCAGTTTATAGATCACGAAGCAAAAATAGTAGGTCCTCTTACTTTTAAACAACTCTCTGTTGTAGGAGTCGGTGGCTTTATTTGCTTAGTTCTTTTTTTTAAACTAGAAGGTCAATTCTTTACTTGGATAATGTCTTCTGCTGTTGTTATGTCTATTTTTCTCTCGTTAACTTTTATTCAAGTAGAAGGTATGCCCCTAATAACAGTAATTGGGAAATCAATAGGATTTTTTACTCAACCCAAGAGATATATTTGGCATAAAAAGAATAGTGGAACTTTTGTTGTAAAACAAAAAGTAGAAGTGGATAGTTTTAATAGCGTAAAAGAAAAACCAAAGACTTTTAGAAAGAGTAAGATACAAGAGCTTTGGTCAGATATTGAAACAAAATAATGGCAAACAATAATCCAACACAAAGTTTTTTAGAGGTAGACGAGATAAAGGAGGGTGTGGTAATTCTTAAGAATAAAAATATAAGAGGTGTTTTACTTGTTTCTTCTACTAACTTTGCTCTTAAATCTAGCGAAGAACAAAACTCAATAATATATCAATTCCAAGGATTCTTGAATTCCTTAGACTTTCCTTGTCAAATTGTTTGCCAATCTAGAAGACTGAATATTACTGGTTATTTAGAGAAAATAAAAGACTTAGAAGATAAGCAGACAAACCCATTATTAAAACTACAAACTGAAGATTACCGAGAGTTTATTAAGAACCTAATAGAAAGTCAAAATATACTTATTAAGAACTTTTTTGTTGTTGTTCCTTTTGCTTCACTTCAATCAACTGGACTTACTATCCCCGGTAAAAAAGAAGAGAGTAGCGAGTTGTCCAAAGACGCTTTCATTCGTGCCAAGAGTCAGTTATTACAAAGGATGGAGTTTGTGGCTCTAGGTCTTAGGCGTTGTGGCCTTCAAGCGGTTCCCCTTACAAGCGCTGAATTAATAGAGCTTTATTGGAGTCTTTATCATCAAAAATCAGCTGAGGTGGGATACTATCCCGAGATCCCCGATAATTTAATTAAATAAAATATGTTTGATTTTTTAGAAAATATTTTACCAAGAAAGAAGAAACCTATTGTAGACACAATGGGAGAATCGGATATTTTGAATATTAAAGATTTAATAGCTCCTTCTTTTTTAGAATTGAATCAAAACAATTTAAGAATAGAAGAACGATTATCTAAGTCTTTCTTTGTTTTCTCTTATCCCCAATATTTAAGTAGTGCTTGGATATATCCAATTATTACACTTAATGTAGCAATGGATTTATCTTTTTTTATTCAGCCCGTAGATACAGGAGAAACATTAAGAAAGCTTAGAAGAAAGGTAACTGAGGTTCAGTCAGAGTTAACAGAAAGAGGCGAAAAAGGGCTCATCAGAGACCCAGCCTTAGAAATGGCCTATAGAGACCTAGAAGACCTCCGAGACCAGCTTATGTCGGCCTC
>JAQVRO010000040.1 GCA_028701035.1 Minisyncoccota bacterium | reverse complement strand
TATCTTCTTCGTAAATCGCCCTTAAGTTTCCGCCAAGCTTCCACCTTAAATCTTCTATCTTAACAATCGTAGTATTTATTGAGCTTTGAGTTTGCTGTATTTGCCCAGTGAGAGTTCTAACCGTAGCTTCGGCTTGTTTTATCTGAGCATTTAACTGGTCTATCCTCTTTTTGATATTATTAACTTCGTATTGTAGTCTCTCTCTTTCTGCTTTGGTTACAGTAACATCTCTTTCTTGAGATACTATCTTGGCCTCTAACTCAGCTAACTGTTGTTCTAATTTAGTTCTTTCTTGCTCGGCATTTGTTTGAGCAAAAACCGAAGACAATCCGGTCAAAAGCATACCGATTATTACAATAGCAACTATTATTGTTTTAATCTTTTTTTTGCTCATTTAAATTATTCTTCTATAACTTCTTCTTTTACCTTTTTCTCCACCTTAGCGACAGATTCAACATTCTCTTCTATTGGAGCCATCTCCTCTTCCTTTTCCGCCTCGGTCACTAAAGCAATAATTTCTTCAGGATCCTTTAAGATTTCTACTCCCTCAGGAACAATTAAGTCTTTTATGGTAACAACATCATCAAAAGTTTTTAATTCCTCTACACTTACCTTTATATCATGAGGTAGTTTTTGAGGCAATGCCTTAACATCAACTTCTAGAAAGTTTTTAACAAGAGTTCCGCCAAGATCTTTGACAGCAGGAGCTATACCAGTAAATGTAATCGGAACAGAAACCTCTACTTTCTTTTCAAGATTTGGTTGATAAAAATCAACATGGATAAAATCTCCACTCAATGGATCTCTCTGAACTTCATGAACTAGAACAGAATACTTAACTTCATCGCTAGATTCTAGAGAAATTAAAGTGCTTTCTCCAGCCAAAGAAAACAATGTGCTGAATTCTTTAAGATTTATACTAATATTATTATTTTCTATTCCGGGACCATAAACTACGGCAGGAATAAAATCCGGTTTTTTTTCTTCTAATCGTTTTGCAAAAGATAACTTCATATTTTTAAATTATTTTTCTATTATAGTAATACACTGAACAGGACAAGCATCGACGGCATCCTGCATACACCCTAATTCTTCTAGCTCTGAACCATTATCCTCTAGAGTAGCTTTTCCATCTTCGGACATTGTCCAATAATCAGGGCAGATTGAAGCACAAATACCACAACTAACACACGCATCTCTATCATGATTTATTTTATACATATATTTCTTGTTTATTCTAATACTAGATTAACAGATATTAAGAAAAAATCAAGAGTTTCTTAGTTACTACTTGCCCCACCCTATTTTTAGATTCACTAAGTAAATCATAAGGCGCATAATCCTTAGACTTGAGAGATTTCTCTAGCCCTTCTCGCCAAGCCATTCTAAGCTCTGTATTAATATTAATCTTAGTTATTCCCAGCTTAATAGCTTTTTTAATATCCCCATCTTTTATACCCGAACCACCATGCAAAACAAGAAACTGTTTAATCTTAGATACTTCTTTTAAGAAATTGTAGTTAAGTTTTGGTGCTTGAGAATAAACCCCGTGAACACTACCAAAGGGCAAAGCAATTAAATCAACACCCGTAGTTTCCACAAAACGAACAACATCTGCTATTGCCACACTGTCTACTTTAGGCAAGTCGCACTTATTCATTGCCGACTGTCCAGGGATATAGCCAACCTCACCCTCAACTATAATTCCTTTTTTATGAGCATAATTGACTATTTTCTTAGTATCTTTAATGTTACTATCATGATCCATTTTAGAGCCATCGAAATGAACCATATCATAACCCAAATCAATCGCTTTTTTTACAATTTCAATATCTCTACCATGATCTAGATTCAGGAAAACTTTAGCTCCTTTTTTTCTATAATACCCTACAAGCGCAACTGCCTCGGCCATACCAAAGAAATTTGATTCTTTCACCGATGTTCCCACTATTATTGGAACGTTCGCAGACGAAATGATTGCTTGCAATTGATCTAGTGTAGAGAAATTAAACTGGGCCATTGCCCTATTCTCTTTTCTTGCTTTTTGTAAATACTTTTTTAAACTCATAACTTTTCAACTTTTATTTTTTTATACCTACTCTCTCTACTAATTAATCCGTTTTTAGCTCCCCATTTTGTAAGGCAAGATGTAGCGTTGGCTGAACCAAACTGTATCGCTTTTAGAGTGTCGCCCGAAACCATATATTCGGAAACAAATCCAGCCGCAAAAGAATCTCCTGCTCCAGTTCTATCTACCACCACAGATTCAATAACCCCAGCATCATATCTAGTGACGCCATCAAAAACAGATAAACCCTTAGATCCTTTGGTCATTACAAAAACTCCGGGATAATTGCTAGATATAGTTTTAAATATCTTTTCTTCCTGAGTATAGGGAATACCAGACAAATAAGAAGCTTCCTCTTTGTTTAAAATTAGTATATTAGTTTTAGATAATATTTTATCTAATTTCTTTTTAGGTAAATCCAATTGACTTTGACCCATATTAACAGCTACCTTTATGCCTTTGTCATAAGCATAATCAACTAAAAATTCAAATGACTTAGCTAAATTATCTGATAGTGGAGCGATATAGAAATACTTTGCCGAAACATTAAGTTTTTTAAAATCAACTAAGTTAGAAGCTCCTTTGTAAGAAAAGATTGTTCTGTCTTGATTGGGAATACTTAAAATTAAAGAGTGGTTGGTTGGTCTCTTTAAGTTCTTTTGAATTAATGAAGTATCAACCCTACAACTCTTTAAGTCTTTAATTATTGCTTCGCCGGCAAGATCATCACCAACAGAACCATAGTAGGCTGTCTTAAGACCCTGTTTAGCAAATGTAATTGCAGTATTAGTTCCTCCCCCACCACTAAA
>JAQVRO010000016.1 GCA_028701035.1 Minisyncoccota bacterium | reverse complement strand
CTAGAAGAAGGAGAAAGGGTCGAGAAAAAATCACAGTGTAGTTTATGCTTCCTTTTAAAAATAGAATAAAGAAAGAAAAAGATTTCCGCAAAGTTTTTAATGCGGGAAAATTCGTTTCTCTAGACTTTGTTTCTATTAAGTTAAATTCAAACAATCTAGCAGAAACAAGGTTTGGTTTTATTGTATCAAAAAAGGTTTCTAAAAAGGCAGTAGTGCGCAATAGATTAAAGAGGATTTTTAGAGAACAAGCAAAACTAAACTTAAAAAACATCAAACCCGGCTTAGATATAGTAGTGATTGTAAAGAGTAGCCACATAACATCCGTAGAGGCAAGAAGAATTTTATTAGAATTATTTAAACGAGCCAATATTTATCAATGATAGAGTTATTTAATATTTTCTTATACCAACCAATAGCAAGCGTTCTAATGCTTTTGTATAGTGTTGTTCCTGGTGGTTTTGGAATAGCGGTAATCGCCCTTACTATTATTATTAGACTAATTCTCTATCCCCTAAGTGCTAAAGGAATAGAATCTCAAAAAGCTCTTACGGATATTCAGCCAAAAGTAAAAGAAATTCAAGACAAGTATAAAGACGATAAAGAAAAGCAAGTCCAAGAAGTTTTAAATGTTTACAAAGAAGCTAAGATAAATCCTTTTTCAGGATTTTTGCCACTTTTAATTCAGATTCCCGTCCTTATTGCTCTATATAAGGTTTTGTGGCATGTTCAAGACGATAATTTCGCCGAAGCATTGTATAGCTTTGTTCCCTTCTCGGGTGAAATAGATTTTCTTTTCTTGGGGATTGTTAATTTAGGTCTAAATGGATTAGATCAAATAAATGGTAATTGGTTGGCAATGCTTGGTGCGGGTGCGATTATTCTTGGTGCCGGAGTCGCTCAGTTCTTTCAAATGAAAATGGTTCTTACTAAAAAGAAAACAAAGAAAGAGAAAAAGAAAAAACAAGAACCTGCAATAGAGATGGCTGAGAAGATGCAAAAACAAATGATATATTTCTTTCCAATATTTACAGTAATTATTCTTTTGAAGCTTCCTTTGGCTATGGGTCTATACTGGCTAACAACAGCTGTTTTTTCTATCATTCAACAACATATTATTTTTAAAAAGATATGAATAACGAATATTCGGTTGCAATAAAAAAACAGATAGAGGACTTTTTTGAAAAAACAACATTTGAAATCAATGATGTTTTGGTAGTTTTAAGAAACGAAATATTCTTTGTTAATATCAATACAGAGCACTCCAAAACTTTAATTGGTGAGAGAGGAAAGACATTAGCTGAGATCCAACACATAATTAGAGGGATTGTAAGGCGTCAAGTAAAAGAAGACTTATTTGTTGAGGTAGATATCAATAATTACAAGCAAATCAAAAACGAAAAATTAAGAGATGTGGCCAAAGATATTGCCGACGAAGTCTCTTTTTACAAAACAGAAAAGATTTTGCCTGTTATGAATCCCTACGAGAGAAGGATAATACATCTAGCACTAGAAAAGAGATCTGATATTGAGACCGAGAGCATCGGCGAAGGATTAGACCGTAGAGTTGTTGTTAGGCCAGCTCAATCACTCTAAGTGCATAACCTTGCGTAACTCGTTAACTTTTGATTTTAATAATGGATGTCTTCTTAGGGAGACATCTTTTTCTATTGTTTTAATGGCTGATTCTCGAGCCAATTGAACTAGCTTAATATTGGCTAAAGAATCCATTGCAATATCAGTTAGGCCCCATTGGCGCTTACCCAAGAAGTCACCAGCCCCTCTTAGTTTTAAGTCTTGCTCAGCCAAAGAAAAACCATCAGCAGAAGATAGTAGAGCAGTCATACGACTTTTTGTTTTTGGGGAAAATGATTCTGGAAAAAGAAAACAATATGATTGAGATTTGCTCCTTCCAACCCTACCTCTAAATTGATGTAGTTGAGCTAGTCCAAAACGCTCTGCGCCCTCTATAATCATTACGGTGGCGTTAGGAACATCTATTCCCACTTCTATTACCGATGTAGAAACTAAAATATCTATTTTTTTATTCTTAAAATCTCTCATCGTTCTCTCTTTGTCTTTAATCCCCATTTTTCCGTGAATAATGCCGATATTAAATTTTGGAAATATTTCTTTTTGTAATCTTTCGTGTTCTTCTTTCACGGCTTTTACATTGGCCCACCTTGAGCCCTCTTCTTTGTCTTCGTCTGGATCTATTCTAGGGCAAATTACAAAAACTTGCTTTCCTTTTTGGACTTGTTTTTTAACAAAAGAATAAACTTCAACTCGGTCTTTTTCAAAAACCATTTTAGTTGATATTTTTTTTCTTCCTTTGGGAAGCTGGGTAATTAAAGAAAGATCCAAATCTCCATAAATACTTAGGGCTAGTGTTCTGGGTATTGGAGTTGCAGTCATGGAGAGTAAATGAGGAATTCTAATATCTGTTGCTTTGTTGCGACTTACTAGCTTAGCTCTTTGTTTTACTCCAAAACGATGTTGCTCATCTAGTATCACTAGGGCTAAGTTATTAAACTTGACTTTGTCTTGTATTAGGGCATGAGTTCCAATTAAAAGATCGATGTCTCCAGAGACAACCTTTTCTAGTAGTTTCTTTCTAGATATTTCAATAAAATCACTTTTTAATTTTTTAGAATAGAACTTATCTTCTTTTCCAGTCAGAAGCCCAATATTGATATTAGAAGATTTTAGTAGATTAAAAACTTCTTTAAAGTGTTGTTTGGCTAATACCTCGGTTGGCACCATAAGGGCTGATTGAAATTTTGCTCTAGTAGTATTGGCGATAGCTATGGCAGCCACAACGGTTTTGCCTGAGCCAACATCTCCCTCTAGTAGGCGGTTCATAGGGTATTTCTTTTCCATATCTTTTAATATCTGCCAAGAAGTTTTTCTCTGAGAATCAGTTAGCTTAAAGGGTAATTGCCCAACTAGTCTTTTTAAAATATCAACATTAATTGGAATAGAGACTGCGTTTTCTCTTGATATTCTTATCTTCTCTTCTAGTAGAGTTGTTTGTATTAAATATATTTGTTCAAATGCAATTCTTCTTCGGGCTTCTTTAGTATCATCAATATTATCTGGAAAGTGTATTTTTTTTAATGCTTCAGCTTTAGTTAAAAGTTTTTGTTCTTTTATTATCTCTTCGGGTAATATTTCTGGTGGATTTTCTATTCTTTCTAATAGGTTTTTAATTACAAAGCGAATCCATTTAGAAGTTACCCCTCTAGTTTCGGGATATATTGGAATCATTCTTCCAGTATGGGTGCCAGCGCTTTTACTAAAAGCTTTTTCTACGACAGGGTTGGTTAGTGTGAGCCACTTATTGCGAATATCAATTTTGCCAGAGAAGAAGAACTCTTCATCTTCTTTAACCGAATTAAGTAAATATGGTTGGTTAAACCAAATAACCTTGGCCTTAGCTTCTCCATCTTGGACTACGGCTTCGGTTAAAACCATTTTCTTTTTAAATATTCTTTTATTCTCAATTTTAATCACTTTTGCCCTAATTGTTGTATTTTGTCCTTTTTCTGCGCTACAAAGATTAGCCACAACAGAAAAATCCTCATACTTAGTGGGAAGATGAGTTAGTAGGTCTTCTACGGTATGGATTTTCAATTTAGCCAGTCTCTTTTGATAAACCGTGCCAATGTATTGAATATTTTCTACTGGAGTTTTGAGGTTCATTTTCTTAGTGCTCCCGATAGGAATCGAACCTATATCAAGGGATCCGCAATCCCTCATTTTATCCGTTAAACTACGGGAGCTATGAGTCTAATCTAGCACAAAGAGGAGCTAAATGCTATATTTTAATCTTATTGAATTTAAAACCGTGAACCTCTTCGAGCATTTCAACGGTTTCAATAACAGAAATATTACTTGTATTTATCAACTTTAACCCTTTTTTGTATCTGCTTAGTAGTGGTGTGAGAAATTCATCTCCCCACGAGGGCGAAAAAACAAGAACACCATCAAAATCAACAATAACGTCTTCTTTCTTGTTTAATCTCCTAAGGGTTGGCTCAAAAGCAGCAAGAGCCTCTTTGCCTGCTGGTCTTGAGGTTAATACCGCGCCAAACTTTTTTAATTCTATTTTCATAAATATTTTATTATTGTTATGCAACCTTGAATGTGTCGATTTGCTTTTTTAATTTCTAGTTTTTTAGTATCTTTTTTTATTTCTAATTGATAGTCGCCTGATTGGAAAATGAAGTCTATGGGGTTTTTCAAAACCATTCTTTGAACAAATTTTAAGCCATTTCCCCTCGCTTCGGGATATCTTGCAGAAACAATTTCCGTAAACGCTATATTGATAGCGTCCTTATGACTTTTTAATTTCGGTCGCACCATCTTTAATGTTTTTAATAGTCCTTGTCCGCGATCAGCCAAAATAATTTCTTGTTTATTAATATCGTAGCCAAAAAATATTCCTGGTATGTCGGGCCAATTTCCTACATTATGGTCAAAAGAATTATTACCTATCTCTCCCACAATTGAAGATAAAATGAATGAAGGAGTAGAAGTGGTAGTTTTTTTGGCTAAGCTTTCTTGTAATTTTATTAGCCTTAATTGAAATACATAACTATTAGGGCAATAAAATTCTTTATTAGCTTCTTGGGAGTTTTTTTCTGAGGCCCAAAGAAAAGCCATAGCTTGTAAATTATTTAAAAAGATATCAATATCTTCTTTAACATAACATCTAATATTGTTTTTTCTTATTGCTTTTAATTTTCCTAATTTATCCCAACGACGCAGTGTGTCTATTGACACACCTAATCTGTTAGCCGCTTCTCCTATAGAAATTAAATTTTCATTGTTCATTAGTGTTATTGTATCATGCCTATGCAAGGAATGCAATACCTATGCAAAGTCAACTAATTCTTCTACTGATAATATCGGAGCAGCTAATCCAGAGTTTATAAGATTGTTGGTGCCGACAGATGTTGGCTCGGGCGCAGTAAATAGTTTGTGACTGTATTTTATTGCAAGATTTGTCGCTATCAAAGATCCACTTTTTCTTGAGCCTCAATAGTTATAGTTTTTTATTTAAATTGCCACAAAAGAAAGGTTTGTCGGGGTAGAGATCGTGGGTTTTAGTAATAAACATTTATGCTCTGGCTAGTGTAAAGCCCCAAACCTCTTTTATGCCAACCTCTTTTAAAACGCGACAGCATTCTTGCATAGTTGCTCCACTCGTCCAAATATCATCTACGATAATTACTTTTTTAATATTGATCTCTCCAACAAAAGAAAAAGCATCCTTAATATTATTTATTCTTTCTTTTTTGTCTAGGCCAAATTGGGACTGTGTTTGCCTTGTTCTTTCTAGTAATTTAATTGGCTTTTTGTTGCCCAAAATAGCAATGTGGTTTGCTAGTATTTCTGCTTGATCAAATCCTCTTTGTTTTTTCTTGTATTTATGTATCGGAACAAATGTTATGATAACATCTTTGTCCTCTAAAAGCGAAATGAATTTTGTAAATTGTTCGGGGTTCTTGGTCATAACCGATATTAGTCTTTCAATTAATTCCTCGGTAATATGGAACAACCCTTTATATTTTATACTACGAAGAGCGTCTCTGATTACACTATCATAATCCCAGATACTTGTAAGACCATCTAGTTTTTTGTTTATATAGCAAGATTGGTGAGTTTTGCCAAAAATACTTGGCATACCACACGAGGGGCACACCGGTGGCGCCTCCGAAGTAAATATATCACAGTCGCTACATATATATAGCCCTTCTCTACCACACTTAATGCAAAACCTAGGAAAAAGAATATCTAGCAGATAAGATGTTAGGAAGTTTCTTCTCATTAAGCTATCTTCTTAACTCTGGAATTAAAGAAAAGAAGTCGTTTACAATTTTGTTGTCGTAAAAGAGATGAACTTTGTTGCATCTCTTGCACTTAATTTCTATAACCGAAAAAGAAAGAACTCCCCGAAATAACAATTTGCCACACTCGCAACGATATTCGTTTAACATTTCATTTTTTTGTTTTTCAATTCGACCTTTTGAATAAATAAAAACCCAGACCTGGTGGGGCTTGGGTTTCTAGAACCTCTTTTACATATTACAATATACTCTTTAAATTTTAATTTTCAATATTTGAGCATCTTCTAATCCATCAATGAGCACGAAACGAAGGTTGTATTAGGAGCCTAGATTAAGGAGCCAGGCTCCTTAATAGGAAGAGGAGTCGATCCCTCTTTTTTTAGAGAAGCATTAAGGCGCTTAGCGCCTTAACGGAATTTTGTATCGGAAAGTGGGAGCGTTTCATGCTAGCGTTGCGTTGGATAAGACTATTTATTGTAATTATTTTCAAAACTTGTATAATAGATTTAATAATTAATTGATAATGTTTAATATTCCATTTTTTAATAAAAACAAAAATGCTCTAGGTGTTGACATTGGTTCTTCTTCTATTAAAATTGCCGAAGTTTCTTTTGATAAAAACAAAATTAATTTGATTAATTACGGGGAAAAGATAATGCCAATTGAAAAAAAGGATGTTGTTAGTGGTAACAGCATCGATTCTGTTTTTTCTTCTAGCTCCGATATCGGAAATGCTATTAAAGACATTATTAAAAAAGCAGGAATAAAAACCAAAGATGCTACACTGTCTATCCCTAGCTTTATGAGTTTCTTTACGGTTTTTACTGCTCCACCAATGTCTAAAGAAGAAGTTAAGACGGTAGTTCAGTTTGAGGCTAAACAACACATCCCTCTGCCTTTAAATGAAGTTGCTCTTGATTGGTCAATTATTGAGGAGGCTTCTTCGGGCAAAGGTCCTAAGATACTATTGGTTGCGGTGCCTAATAAAACAATAAATCAATATCAAGAAATTGCTCAAATAGCAGGAATTAACTTGTTAGCAGTTGAAGCAGAGGTTTTTAGCTTGGCAAGATCCGCAATTCAAGAATCTGATACTAATAAAGTAATTCTTTTAGTAAATATTGGATTCCAAAACACAACAATAGCAGTGGTAGAGAATGGATTGATTAAATCAACATATAATACCAATTTTTCTGTAGTAAGTGTGATTAAATATCTTGCAACAAATCTTGGTATGGAGTATAATGAGGCCGAGAGATTGATTATGGAAATTGGCTTTTCTGAAAAGAAACTAAACGATGCTTTGTCTTCTAGGGTGAGTGTTCTTACATCGGAAGCTCGTCAAGTATCTGATAGTTTTTTTAGAGCTCATGGTAAGGGAATAGAGAAGATAATTATTACTGGTGGTTTTGCTTTAATGCCTGGAATTTGTGACTTTTTTACCAAGAATACCAAAATAGCAACCGAATTAGCCAATCCATTCTCTGAAATTAATTATAATTCAACATTAAGCAAGATTATTAATGAGATGAATTCTAGATATGCTGTTGCTATAGGCCTTGCTATTCGTGAATTTGAGAAATAAAATAATAAAATGGCAATAAATATTATTCCCAAAAAAGAAGAAAAAGATGTTCTAGGAACAGCCGTCTTTTACTTTGGATTAGTTCTTTTAGTGGTTCTTCTAATTATATCCACTATATTCTACATTCTTACATGGAGAATAGAAAATCAACAAATAGTGGAGATCCAAGGGGCAATGGAAGCCCAAAAAACAAGAGAAATGATGGAATTAGAAGCCAGGATGGATAAGACTCTAGCGAAGGTAAACGATTTTGTTTTAGTTTTAGATCAAAAGAAAACATCTAAGGAAATTTTAGCTGTTTTAGAGGACTTGATTCATCCCGAAGTTTACCTCGACAGTGTTATATTGAGCGCAACTAAAGAAACTATTAGTATTGAAGGAACAGCAAAAGACGCTACAGTATTTGGACAACAAATAGATATACTCAATAATAACGATGATATTACTTCGGCAACCATTGATAGCTTTGAAAGAAATATTGATAGAACGATAAATTTTTCTATTACAATTAATTTTGGCGAAGAAATAAACGAAGAAGCAAATGAACAATATTAAAAAATCAATCATATTTTATTTTTTATCAATATTAGTTATTGTGTTTTTAATTCCTATAGTTTACAAGGATTTTTTGGTAGCAAAAGAGAATCTTAGAGTTGAACAAGAAAGATTAGACCAACAGAACGCTTACTTTGAGGGAATTAGAAAGTCAGAAGAAGATCTGGAAGACTATACTTCATCTCTAACAAAAGTAGAAACTGCTATTCCCGACAATCCATCAGTGCCATCAATTATTAGGTATGTTGAGGCGATTGCTCGTAACTCAGGAGTTATACTGTATGACATTGGAGCATTTGAAACCATTCCTTTTGGTAATCATCCAAAATTACAAGAAACTACATTTGGAATTCAGGTTGATGGCTTGAGTTATATTGAGGTCAAAAGGTTCTTTGATGAAGTCGAAGCATCTGCCAAGGCATTTTTAATTGAAGAAGCGACCATAAATAGAAAAGAAGACGAAGAGTCAGGGTCAGTTCGTTTTGAGGGCTTGGCAATAATTAAAACATATTCCTATTAATATGAACAAATTTATTAAAGAACAAGAAAAACAAGAGATCCTAGTTTATATTGGCGTTTTTTTGGTGATCTTTTTTCTTTTATTTAATTTCGTTGGAATTTCTTTTGACTTTACAGTAATGCCTCACTATTTAGAATCTAAAAAGAATTTTGGGGAGATAAAAGCCAAACTCGAAAAAGCCAGCGAGCTTTATAACATCAACGAATTAAGAACATTTGAGTTAATTCCAGATTTCGATGGTATTACAGGTAAAGACGATCCTTTCTCAAGAGAGGTTGCTCCGAGAGAAGATTCAACAATTGAAGAAGGGCCCGAAGAAGATTCTGTGATTGCAGAAGATCCAATAATTGAAGAGCTTGAAGCTGAAGAAAGTTTCGATGATATGGATCTTCCCGAGTTACCAGAAGACACAACTATAAATTAATATGTCAAAGCTTTTACAAACATTAATAGAAGCTTCTGTTTTAAGCCAAGAAGATGCACGAAAACTTGAAGAAGAGATAAGCTCGTCGGCCGAAACAGAAGAAGAAGCGATTTTACGTAAAAAGATTTTTCCCGAAAAATCTTTGTTTGAATTAAAAGGCGAGATTACAGGCTTTCCTTTTAAGCTTGTAGAAACAGAAGAGGTTTTGCTAAAAGCGTTAGAGTTTATTCCTGAAGAGTCAGCTAAGTATTACAAGATGGTTCCTTTGAAAATAGAAGGTAACACTTTAGATGTGGGTATGGTTTTCCCTGAAGATCTTAAAGCTCAAGAGGTTTTAGACTTTTTGGCAAGACAAAATAGATTTTCTTATAAAATATATTTAATTAGTCTTACTAATTTCTACGAAATTATTAAGCAGTATGGCACTCTTAAGCAGGAATTTTCTAAAGCGCTTGAAAGTCTAGAGGGTGAAATGAACGAAGAAAAGAAGTCTAAAGTAGCTGCGCCAGCTGACTCAAGGCCTTTATCAGAAGATGCTCCAGTAATTAAGATGGTAGCAGTAATACTTAAATATGCTGTAGATGGGGAAGCATCCGATATTCATATAGAGCCGATGAGAGATAAGTCGCGAGTAAGGTATAGAATCGATGGAAATCTTCATGCATCAATATTTTTGCCAAGCAAAACTCACCCATCAATTGTTGCCCGAATTAAAATATTATCTAATCTTAAAATAGACGAGACTAGGGTTCCTCAAGATGGTAGATTTTCTACAACGGTGCATAACAAGGAAATAGACTTTCGTGTTTCTACATTTCCAACATCATTGGGCGAGAAGGTTGTGATGAGAGTTTTGGTTCCCGGAGAACAAGCAGCGACACTAGAGGATTTAGGATTTGATGGAAGGAATTTGAAACTAGTTAAGGATTCAATTCAAAAACCATTCGGATTAATTCTTGCTACTGGCCCTACTGGATCAGGTAAAACCACAACCCTATACACTCTATTAGATATATTAAACAAAGAAGGTGTTAATATTGTAACACTAGAAGATCCAATAGAGTATTTTATGAAAGGAGTTAATCATTCTCAGATTCGTCCCGATATTGGTTATGGTTTTGCAGAAGGCCTTAGGAGTATTTTAAGACAAGATCCTGATATTATTATGGTTGGTGAAGCTCGAGACGAGGAAACCGGCAACTTAGTAATGCACGCTGCATTAACTGGTCATATTGTTTTGTCCACATTGCACACTAATAATGCCGTTGGTGTCATTCCCAGACTTATAGATATGGGTATTCCCCCTTTCCTTATACCTTCAGCCCTTACAGCTACAATTGCTCAAAGGCTAGTCGGTGCTCTTTGTCCTCATTGTAAAAAGAAAAAAGAAAACATTAGCCAAGATCTTATTAATATTTTTGAAAAAGAATTAGCAAGCATTCCTCAAGACTTAAAATCAGAATTAGATTTTTCTTTTGGTGAATTGTATGATGCGGTTGGTTGTAAGAAGTGTAATTGGAGAGGATATAAGGGACGAATCGGTCTCTATGAAGTTTTAGAAATGACCGAAGAGTTGTCAAAGCTTGCAATCAATCCTAATTTAAGTGAAGATCTTTTGGTTGCCGAAGCTTGTAGGCAAGGGATGATAACAATTAGACAAGACGGGTTAATAAAAGCATTAAGAGGAAAAACATCAGTCGAAGAAGTTTTAAGAGCTGGTGAAGAAATGTAAAAATATGGAAAATCACGAACAGAAATTAAAAGATTTACTTGCTTTGGCGATATATAGTAATGCCTCCGACCTTCATGTGTCTGTTGGTCACCCTCCCACAATAAGGCTTGCGGGTAAATTGCAAACAGCTTCTGGGATCGGAGTATTGAACCCCGAAGACGCAAAAGGAATTGTAATGGCTCTAATGACAGAAAAGCAGAAAGAAGAATTCTTAAAAAACAAAGAAATAGATTTCTCATATAGCTTTTTAGACCATAGGTTTAGAGTTAATGTTTTTATGCAAATGGGAAGTGTTTCTTGTTCTTTAAGATTAGTTCCTACAAGAATAAAGACATTAGAAGAGCTTAATCTGCCCAGTAAGTTAGCTGACTTAACTGACCACAATCAAGGTCTTATTCTTGTTACTGGCCCATCATCACATGGTAAATCAACTACCCTAGCAGCAATGATTGATCAGATTAATAAAACTCAATTTAAAAGAATTATTACAATTGAAGATCCAGTAGAGTATATTTTTCAAGATGATAAGTCAATTATTGATCAGCGAGAGATTTATCACGACACAGATTCTTTTACAAGAGCTTTAAAATCTATATTTAGACAAGATCCCGACATTATCATGGTGGGAGAAATGAGAGATCCCGAGACAATTTCTACAGTTATTACTTCTGCTGAGACAGGTCATTTAGTTTTTTCTACACTGCATACCAATTCGGCCAGTGAAACCATTCATAGAATAATAGATACTTTTCCTGGAGAACAACAAAGCCAAATACGAACGCAATTAGCTTCGGCTTTACTTGGTATTGTATCTCAAAGACTAATACCAAGAAAGGGTGGTGGAATTATTCCTGCCTGTGAAATTATGGTTTCTACTCCAGCCACCGCGAACATCATAAGAGAGAATAGAGTTCACGAATTAGATTTTGTTATTGAAACTTCTGCAGAAAAAGGTATGATAAGTTTAAACAAATCTTTGGCCGACTTAATTCAGAGAGGAGAGATATCAATAGACGACGCTCTAGTTTATTCAAGACGACCTAGCGAATTACAAGATTTTGTTAATTAATTAGTAAAATGAAATTTGATTATCAAGGAAGA
>JAQVRO010000039.1 GCA_028701035.1 Minisyncoccota bacterium | reverse complement strand
TTAAAGCTCTTTGCACTTAATTTAATTGTAGTTCCAGCTTTGGTGGTTTTGGGATTTCTTCTGTTGGTAATTGGAATGCTCGCCGTTATTCCTATGGTTTATATTATGTATGCAATGGTGTATGATAGACTGCAGGGGGAGGCGCAGAAGAATTTAGATGAAAAATAATTTTTAAAATTATGGCTGAACTTTTTACAATCATATTATTAATCTCTTTCGTTTCCTTGATGATGGGGATGATAAGACCTACTATTTTTAATAGTCTTTTTAATAGAAAGTTTGCAAGGAAAGAAATAGGGTTAATTTTCGGAGGGGCCTGCCTAGCCTCTTTTGTTTTAATTGGATTTTTTTTAGATCCAATAATAGATGAAGAAATACAAAAAATCGAAGAAATCGTAGAGGAAGAACCGGAAGCAATAAAGGAATTAGAAACCATTCAAGAAAATAACCAAGAAGAGATTGATTTAAGAGAAGATATTTGGGATAGTATGATAGAGGAAGCTGTTCTTCCAATTCAAGAAGAAACTAAAACTCAAGAAGAAACTAAAACTCAAGAAGAAACTAAGATTCAAGAAGAAACTAAGATTCAAGAAGAAACTAAGATTCAAGAAGAAACTAAGATTCAAGAAGATTTTATAATCAAAGACTCTAAATTAGAAGATCTCGAAACCGAAGAGTTTGATGTGGAAGAATTTGAAATCAAAGACTCGACCATAGGCAATTATTCTGTAACAGGGGCGTGGTATACGAGTAGTTATCGCACCGCTAAATATTATTATCACGAAAGTTGTCAGGGATGGCAGAATCTTTCCGAGAGATATTTAGAAGTTTTTAATAGTGAGTCAGAATTATTAAATAATTATAATCGGGAATTGCATCCAGATTGTGATCCTTATTAAAAAATAGAACCTATGGAAAAAGAACAACAAGTAAATAATAATGTAGATTTGGAATTTAAAAAGTTTTTTTTGGAATATCCATTAATTTCATGGAATATTCTTACGATAGTGTTTCTTTTTATTTTTTGGCCGATTTCTCTAATTTCATCTTTTATTAGTTTGGTTTTTTGGGTTAAAAGAAATCAAGAAATTAAAGAACAAAAAAGAATACAACGAGTCGTTGATGCAGAAAATTATATTAATAAAGTTAAAGAAGGGAAATCTTTACCTGTTATTATTCCCTCAATTTCTCTTGAGAAAAACGAAGAAGCCTTTTTAGAAGAAGAAACAAAATTAATAGAGACAAGAGCTATAAGAAAGCATACTGGTGGGATGAAGGGTATCGGCTTTAGGGTTGCTAAGGGTGTATATCTTGGCAGTGGTAGTCGTAGCGGGACATCGGAAAGTCATCAAGAGTGGCGCACTATTGATTCTGGAAGTTTGATTATCACCAATAAGAGAATTGTATTTAATGGGAGTAAGGAGAATAGGAATATACCGATTAAAAAGATTATTTCAATAAGTTCCACTCATGATCATATAGAGGTGGCGGTTGAAGCTAGGAGTAAGACAATAATTTTTCCTGTAAAAAATAGTTATATTTGGGGAGCGGTAATCAATATAGTGAAAAGAACTGATAATCCATTAAATCTTGATGATATGAAGCTAGATATTAAGTTTGAGTAAATGAACAATAATAATTTTAATAATTTATATAATATTAGATTAAGTCTTTATTATGATTGGGCAGTTTGGAATGAACTAAGCTATCCTCAGTATATATAAAGACATATTATTTAAATACTCATTTTTTTTCATAGTTCTTTTTAGTTCGACTCAGGATAGAATATTATTAGGACTTGCGGAAATATTTAATAAATCATCAGATGATAGAACCGCAAGCATTTATAATTTCTTAAATTAGATTAAGGCGCCAAGCGCCTTAACGGAATTAAGGAGGTCGGATTAAGGAGCTTAGCTCCTTAATTAAGCGAAGTATGTAGTAAATAGATTGGTTAAATTAAGGAGGTCGGATTAAGGAGCTAAGCTCCTTAATTAAGCGAAGTATGTAGAAAGTTAAGGGGTCTAGATTAAGGCGCTAAGCCCCTTAATCAAGCGAAGTATAACTTAAGGAGGTCGGATTAAGGAGCTAAGCGCCTTAATCGCTTGATGATGAAGAATTTTAGTCCAAGCTTTTGTTGTGAAACTTCCGATGAATATCTCTTAGTCTTTTGCTTGTAACTGAGGCATATATCTGAGTAGTTCCGATGCTTTTGTGTCCCAAAAACTCTTGAATTTCTCTTAAATCTACCCCTTGGGATAGTAAATTAGTAGCAAAACTATGCCTAATACTGTGAGGCACAGTAAAAGAGGGGAGTCCTGCGATTTTAGAATACTTTTTAACAATATTTTCAACGGATCTTGGAGTTAATCTTTTGTCGGCACTTGCTGGCCCTTTGTAATTGATAAAAAGGGCCTTTTCTTTATCCTTACGGGTACTCAAATACTCAAAAAGAGCCCTAAGGGCTCTAGGGGAGAGATAAACGGGTCTGGGGCGGTTTCCTTTACCAACTATAACAAGCTCTAAGTCTTCTTGAGTATTATTTATTTTAATCTGTTCTACATTAAGCGAAGTTAGCTCAGATATGCGTAAACCAGTAGAAAAGAATGTTTCTAGTATGGCGCGGTCTCTTAATCCTTGTATGGTAGAGGTGTTGGGGGAATCTAACAACTTTTTTATTTGTTCTAAATTAAGGAATTTAATTGATCTATCGCTAATACTAATTTTAGTAAGTTTTATCTTTTCTGGTGGGTATGATTGGATATCTTTGTCCATTAAAAACATTAGAAGCGATCTGAGGGCTATTAGGTGGTAGTTTTGGCTAGTCTTTTTAAGCGGTTGATTGGTAGCGGGATTAATTCTTTGAGAGAGGTGCACTCGGTAGTTCCAAATAGTTTCTTCAGTTAGTTGGTGGGGTAATATGTTTTCTAAATTATTTTTCTTTAACCATTTTTCAAAACCAGATAGTAGACGCAAGTATGTTCCTTGTGTCTTGATACCTAGACCTCTCTCTATATCTAAATATTCCAAAAAAGGCCTAATATAGTCTATTAATGGCTTATTGCTTTTTGTCATACATTATACTTCGGTAAAGTATCATTATGCGAAGTATACCATACTTCCTTTATT
>JAQVRO010000015.1 GCA_028701035.1 Minisyncoccota bacterium | reverse complement strand
TTGCGTTGGACAAGACTGGGTATTGACTTTTTAGGGATATATAATATACTTAGTGCAAGAACCCCTTGTTGTTGGCTTCGGCTACAGCAAGTAACGAGAGCCTTTCGGCTCTTGTTTTTTATTTTTAAAACAATATAATATATTATGAACAATTTAAATCGCATAGCTGTTTTTATAGATAATAGTAATGTTTTTCATTATATCTACAAAATAAAAAAGATTGACTCCAAATGGAGCTCTCTTTATAATCCTTTAATTTTAGCACAGAAACTAACTGGATCTAGAAAGCTTGTTTATGTTGGTTTTTATTGTGTTCATCCGCCATCATACTTATTGTTAGGTAACGATGAAGACCAGAAAAGGTATAATATTACCCAAAAATATTATGGAGAAATTGAAAAAATGAAAGAAGTTTCTATTAAATATGGAGACTTGAGAGGAACAAAAGGGAATTTGCAAGAAAAAAATGTAGATACTCAGCTAGCAACAGATATGGTAGCAATGGCGGCTTTGAATAAATATGATGTTGCAATTATTGTGTCGAATGATGGTGATTATAAGAGTGCCATTGAAAATACAAAATTATTTAACAAAAAGATAGAAAATATGTTTTTTAAGGGAAACTTATCTATGGCGATAAATAGAAGTTGCGACATCAAAAGAAGGGCTCGTCGCTCTTTTTTTGAAAAGCTAGAAGGACTTGAATAGTTTTTTGTGGCAGAGCATATTTATGCGGGATTAGTATAGTGGTAGTACGTAACCTTCCCAAGGTTAAGGTGCCAGTTCGATTCTGGTATCCCGCTTATCTGCCTCTTTAGCTCAGTGGTAGAGCAACGGTTTCGTAAACCGTAGACACCAGTTCGATTCTGGTAGGAGGCTCAGGTATTGCAACAAAACAACTTTTTGTGTAATATTATCATTGTATGATAATAGAAGAAATTAAAGAATTAAAAAAGCAACTCCTCTTAATAGAGGAATGTCTTTGACCTTGAAAATAAAAGAAAGAGATTGTCAGAGATTGAAGAAATGCAGGAAGATCCTAGCTTTTGGGGTAGTGAAGATGTTATTAGTATCGGGAAAGAATATTCGGAGATAAAAGAGGATTTAGGGGTTATAGATAAGATAAAGGGTAACTTGGTTGATTTAGAAGATATGGCAAGTATTGATACTGATGGTAGTTTAGAGAGTGAAATCAATCAGAAGTTATTAGAGTTAAAGAAAATAGTATCCAAGGAGGAAGTTAAGGTATTCTTATCTGGCAAGTATGATAAGAATAACGCACTAATTCAAATATTTGCTGGAGCAGGAGGGGATGATGCACAAGATTGGGCCAGTATGATTTTAAGAATGTATGAGAGGTATTTTGACTTAAAAGGTTTTAAGGTGTCAGTAGTAGATAAGTCTTTGGGAGAAGCTGGTGGTATTAAAGAAGTAACACTGGAGGTCAAAGGTTCTTGGGCTTATGGAACATTAAAATACGAAAAAGGAGTTCATCGTTTAGTGAGAAACTCTCCATTCTCTGCAAAGAGCTTGAGACACACCTCTTTTGCTATGGTAGATGTTTTGCCAGAAATAGCAGATAAGAATTTTGAAATTAAATCAGAGGATTTGAGAGTAGAGACATCTAAGGCATCTGGCCCAGGAGGGCAAAATGTAAATAAGAGAGAAACCGCAATCAGGATTATTCACATTCCAACTGGTATTGCGGTAGCTTCGCAAAACGAAAGATCACAAGCTCAAAACAAAGAAAAAGCGATGAGTATACTTTCTTCTAAGCTTTCTTTAATTCAAGAAGAGCAGAAATTAGAAGAGATTAATCAAGTAAAGGGAGAAAAGGTAGCGGTAGCGTGGGGAAGCCAGATTCGTTCTTATGTCCTGCATCCTTACAAGATGGTAAAAGATTTGAGAACGGGGGTAGAAACTTCTAATGTTGAAAGTGTTTTAAATGGAGACCTAGATATGTTTATTGATTCGGAGTTAAAAATGCTTTATAAAAATAATAATTAACAATGATTTTTTTTGACAAAGTAAGTAAAATATATCCAGCGCACTTAGCTAAAAAAGAAAATGTTGTCTTTAAAGACATCTTTTTTAGAGTGGAAAAAGGGGAGTTTGTTTTAATTACTGGTAAATCGGGAGCGGGCAAAACAACCCTATTTCGCCTATTAACCGGAGAAGAAAAACCAACTAAGGGTAAGATATATTTTGAGGACAAAGACTTATCTAAAATGGGCCCAGGCAATATTCATATTATTAGGCGCAAAATGGGTATTATATTTCAAGATTACAAGTTATTATCCACTAAGAATGTTTACGAGAATATATCATATGTTATGGAGGCCTTGGGTTTTCCTGACAAGGAAATAGAAAAGAATGTTCCTGAGCTATTGGAACTTGTTGGCTTAGAGAGTAAAACATATCACTATCCCGAAGAGTTATCTGGTGGTGAGAAACAAAGAGTTGCTATTGCAAGAGCGTTAGTATGCAACCCCGATGTAATTTTAGCCGATGAACCCACAGGTAATGTTGATCCATATTATACCATGGACATCGTTAACTTGTTGCTAAAAATTAATGAGAAAGGAACTACAATCCTTTTTGCAACACACGATAAAGACATTGTGAATAGTTTAGACAAGAGAGTGCTTACCCTAGACGATGGTCATATCGTAAGAGATGAGATGGGCGGTAAATTTAGATTATAATATTATGCTTACTATACTAAAAAGAACACTAAAATTAGCTTGGATAAATTTAAAACGTAATTCGGGGCTTTCTTTGGTAGCTATTTTCGCCATTGCAGCTACATTGATTTTCACTACATTTGCTTTTGTCGTTCAGGACTTTGCTCAATCAGTATCTGCGGAAGTTAAGCAAAAAGTATCGGTAAGTATATATTTTAAAGAAGGTGTAGACGAAGATACAATTCTAGATGTTAAGTCTGGCTTAGAAGATTTACCCGATGTAGTTGATGTGCAGTATGTCCCAAACGAAGATGCTCTCGAGTCTTTTATAGAGAGGTATAAAGATGATGCCGTTTTAATGGCGGCTTTAGCTGAAGTGGGCAATCCATTTTTAGCTTCAATTAGTGTAAGCTCAGATAGTGTTGAGGGTTACGACGCGATAGTATACTTTTTAGAAGATAGTCCGTCGCAAGTATTCTTTGAGAAGATTGACTATGGTCAAAGAAAAACAATAATTGAAGATTTGTTCTATATCATTGGAACGCTTCAGAAGGTGGGTATATTCTTGGGAGTTATTACTAGCTTAGCTGCAATTCTTGTAATCTTTAATATTATCCGATCTTCAATAAGAGGAATGAGGGATGAGATTTCTATTATGCGATTAGTCGGTGTTTCTAGAAAGTTTCTTTTTGCATCTTTCGCTTTTCAGGGGTTAATTATTGCAACATTGAGTATTATTCTTAGCTTTTTAATAACCCTCGCCCTTATATTTTTATTTGGAGCAGATATTAAGAATATTCTTTTTGGGTTAGATATTGGGGGTTGTTTAGAGAAAAACGCAATGTTTTTGTTGCAAATGCATCTTGTTGTAGCGTTTATGCTTGGAGTGATTTCTAGTATTGTCGCTGTTTCAAGATATTTGAAAGTATAACTTATTCGGAGGTCGTCTAATGGTAGGACACCAGGTTCTGGCCCTGGCAATCGGGGTTCGAGTCCCTGCCTCCGAGCAAGGCATAATTCTGCGCCTTGCTTCGCCGGGTACCAGTCGGCACTCGGCTATACGCTGGGTACCAATCGGCACCCAGCTTAGCCCAAAAGGTGAAGCAAGGAAAGAATTTGACGCAGAGGGGTACCGCATGGTACCCCTCCAGACACTACGCCGCCTTTTAATTGAGGCGGTTTTGTCGATTTAGAATGAATGACGCAATGAGCAGTATTTTCTAATTCATTAATGATTACGAAACGAAGGTTGAATTAAGGCGCTTAGATTAAGGAGGTCGGATTAAGGAGCCTGGCTCCTTAATAGAAAGAGGAGTCGATCCCTCTTTTTTAGAGAAGTATTAAGGCGCTTAGCGCCTTAATGGAATTTTGTATCGGAAAGCGGGAGCGTTTCATGCTAGCGTTGCATCGGACAAGATTTTAATTTGACAACTATTTAGTTCCTAGTATACTAGGAACTAGGAACTAAATATGAAAACAAGTCAAAAAATAATAGAACATATTAAAAAGAACAAGCAGTCTACATGCGTGGAGCTTGTTGATTATTTAAATATTAGCGATAGAGCTGTACGGAAGCAACTTAAGAATCTTATAGATAAAGAGGTAGTTACTAAAATTGGCAAACCTCCAAGAGTTTTCTATTCAATTAAAGAAGTAGAATTGGAAGAATATTTTAAAATAGACAAAAAGAAAAAAGAGATTATTGATAAAAACTATTTAATAGTAACTGCTAGTGGTGAGAAAAAAGAAGGACTCGCCGGTTTTGTTTATTGGTGTAAGAAGAATAATCTAGATGTTAATAGCGCCGTAGATGATTATATTAAAGCAATTAAGAAGTATGACAAGTATAAGAAGAAAGGTGTCATTGATGGAGGTGTTAAGTTTAAGAATACTTTTGATAAAACATTCTTAAATAATATCTACTACCTAGATTTTTATAGCATTGAAAGATTTGGCAAAACAAAACTTGGCCAGCTTTTGCTTTACGGTAAGCAAAGTGGAGACAAGAAGATTATTAAAGAAATAATAGAAACAATAAAACCAAGAATAGAAGAGATAGTTAGAATGCACAAGATTGATGCAGTTGGCTTTATCCCCTGGACAATCAAAAGAGATGTTCAGATTATGCGAGAGTTGGAAAAAGGATTAAAATTAAGTGTTCGCAAGATAAAGATAGAGAAAGTAAAAACAGAAGTTGTTGTTCCTCAAAAAACATTAAAGAAACTTAGTGATAGGATTGAGAATGCTCAAAAAACGATTATTTTAACCGAAGATAGAAAATACAATAATGTTTTACTCATAGACGATGCTGTTGGCTCGGGGGCAACATTAAACGAGACCGCTAAACAAATCAAAGAAAAGAATATTGCTAAGAAAGTTATTGGTATTGCAATAACGGGAAGCTTTAAGGGTTTTGATGTTATTAGCGAAGTTTAATTTTATGAAGAAAATATTAATCATTGTTACAATTCTTTTAATAATCTTTGTTTTGGTAATAAATGAAGAAGGAAAACCATCAGTTATTGCTGACGAGTGCGAGATAGTTAGGGAGTATAAAATTGTAAAAGGCAATTCTCTTCATCCTTTAATTGAGAATGGTCAAGAAGTGGAGGCACTAATGGGATATTATGACTGCAATGAAGTAAGTCGAGGAGATGTGGTATTATATTCTCATGCCGAAAACAATAATCCTTTAATTAAAGTTGTTCGAGGTATGCCGGGAGATAGTTTTGCTCTTGTAGAAGTTGATGGGGGATGGAACATTTTAATAAACGATGAGATATTAAAAACATCTACTGGTGCGAATTACTTAGTGAATGGTAAAAAATACCAAATGCTTTCTTTGTATGAGACCGAAAATATTCCAGAAAACACCTTTTTAATCTTAGGAGAAATAGTAGGCGGTGGAGTGGATTCTACTAGTTTTGGTTTAGTTCACAAGAGTTCGCTTATAGCTCGTGTTGATTTTTAAAAAGAAATAAGTATAATTAATTATTAATAAAATAAATAAAAAATATGAGATTAGAAAATAAAGTAGCGGTTGTTACCGGAGCTATGTCCGGAATTGGTAAAAAAATAGGCGAAAGGTTTTTAGAAGAAGGAGCTAAAGTCATCTTTTCAGATATTAACGAAGATGGCTCAGTTGAAGAATATGGCGAAAATGCAAAATATGTTAAATGCGATGTATCTAGCTCTGAGGAAGTAGATAATTTAGTCAAAGAGGCTGTAAGGTCTTTTGGTAAGATTGATATTATTGTAAATAATGCTGGCATTGGCGATGCTCAAGGCATAGCTGATGTTACTGATGATAATTGGGATAAAGTAATAGGGGTAAACCTCTCGGGCGTAATGTATGGAATGAGAGCAGCTACTAGAGAGATGGTGAGTGGCGGAGTAATTATTAATATGAGTTCTATTCTAGGTAAGGTTGGTTTTCCTGGTGCAATATCATATTGTGCTGCTAAGGGTGGGGTAGTGCAACTTACTCACGCAGGGGCAATAGATTTAGCTAAAAGCAAGATTAGAGTAAATGCTATTGCTCCTGGTTTTATTAAAACTAAAATGACTGAAGATTTGCTTGAAATGGACGAATTTAGAAACATGATAGAATCATCTACTCCTTTGGGTTATCTCGGAGATCCATTAGATATTGCTAATGCAGCAGTTTACTTAGCTTCAGACGAATCTAAGTATGTAACTGGTGAAGTTATATACGTAGATGGTGGTTGGACTGCAAGATAAAATTATGAAGAAATTACTATTCTTATTTACCTTTGGTTTGTTTTTGTTTGTTCCTTTTCTTTATTCAAATGCTGAAGAAAAGGTTGTTATTGATTTTTTTGATGATCGGCTTTGTTCTGTTTGTAAAGAAACAAAAGAATTTATTTATTCTATAGAAGAAGACTATCCTCAGATACAGCTTAACCTATATCCAATTAGTGATACTGCTAAATTAGCCGAAGTAGCAAGTAGTTATGGGGTTAGCGATTATCAAGTAATGTCGCCAACAATATTTATTGGTGATAACTTTTTTCAGTTTGCAGATTTTACTACTAGACACGAGGAGATGCTTATTAGCGCCATAGAGGGGAATATAGTTGAAGAAGATTGTTGTATTAAAAGAATACCGATTTTGAACATTGAGGTCAATTTGAAGGATTGGTCATTGATCTTTGTTGCTGTGGTTTTGGGGTTATTAGATGGTTTTAATGTTTGTTCTCTCGGAGCTTTGATTCTAGTGTTATCTCTTGTTTTAGCTTTTGACTCTAAGAAGAAGATATTTTCGCTGGGCGGTCTTTTTATATTAACAACAGTTATTGTATATGGAGTTTTGGTATTTGTTTGGGGGAAGCTGTTTGCAGTTTTGGTTGGCCAAATAGAAGCGCTTAGAATTATTGTTGGACTTATGGCTTTTGCTGGTGGAGCATACTTCTTAAAAGAATGTTACCGATTTTACAAATATGGAGCTACTTGTCAGTCTTCTGAATCTGGCTTGGCTAAAGGTGCTATGATAAGATTACAAAATGCATTTAAGGATTCTTCTTCCAATATGTATATCTTAGCGGGAAGTATAATGTTTTTTGCTTTCGCAGTAACATTAATTGAGCTTCCTTGTTCTATTGGAGTCCCAGTAGTGTTTACTGGTGTTTTGGTTGAGAGCGGAGTTTCGATATATTGGTATATTGCATATATTTTAGTATATTTATTATTCTATATGTTAGACGAATTGTTGGTTTTCTCAATAGCTGTTTTTACTAAAAAGATATGGGTTACTAATTCTAAAGCAATGATCGCTGTATCTCTAATTGGGGCATTGGTATTATTCTATTTGTCATTTCATTATATCTTTTCTTAAACAATGGAACCATTAGCTTCTAAAATTAGACCACAGGGTTTGGATGATTTTGTGGGCCAAGAGCATATATTAGGCAAAAACAAACCTCTCCGCTTAGCCATTGAGAGTAAAACTCCATTTTCTTTTATACTCTGGGGGCCACCAGGATCAGGCAAAACTACTATTGCTCGTATTTATGCTAAATCTTTAAATATTGATTTGCACGAATTGTCGGCAGTCTCGTCGGGCAAAAAAGATGTTCAAAAGATTATTGATGGTAATACTAAAATATTATTTTTAGACGAGATTCATCGTTTTAATAAAGCTCAGCAAGATTTCCTTCTACCCTATGTTGAATCGGGAGAAATTATACTGATTGGTGCTACAACCGAAAATCCAAGCTTTGAGGTTATTCGCGCCCTTTTGTCTCGTTGTCGTGTTTTTACTTTAAAGAAATTAGAGGATGGCGATATTAAGAAGATAATTAGAAGGGCTGGTATTAAGATGGATAATAGTGTTGAAGATTGGTTGGTGAGTATCTCTGACGGAGACGCTCGATATGCCCTTAATTTATTAGAGAATACTCAGAAGCTATATGGCAAGATTAGTATTGATGGTTTAAAGGATGCTAGTCAAGTTCATTATGATAAGTCTGGAGATGAACATTATAATACAATATCTGTTTTTCTTAAAACAATGAGAGATAGTGATGTTGATGCAAGCTTGTATTATCTTGCTCGGATGATTAAAGCTGGCGAAGATCCTAAGTTTATTGCTCGAAGAATGGTAGTCTTTGCATCGGAAGATATTGGAATAGCTCAACCAACTGCCTTGGTAGTTGCTAACGATGTATTTCGTGCTGTGGAGACAATTGGATTTCCTGAGTGTGCTATTAATTTAGCTCATGGAGTAGTTTATCTATGCTTGGCCAGAAAAGATCGCTCGGCTTACGATGCTTTTAACAAAGCAATGGCTGATGTTGAGAAATATGGCAATTTGCCGATTCCAATTAGGCTTAGAAATAACAAAGATTTTTTATTAGAAGATGGGGTTGATAGTAATTTACCCGACAAGATAAAAGGAAAAATTTACTATAAGGGCTTGAATTGAATCAAATAGTATTATACAATGATACTATTCGGCATTTAGTGTCGTTAATTAATATTTAATAATATGAAAAAGATTAAGAAAGATTCTAATTTTTCTTCCAATGAGGGGTCAACATCAACTACCAAGATTAAAGTTGTTGGTATTGGTGGTGGTGGTTGTTCTATTATATCAGAAATATCAACCGATTTGAAAAAAGTTGATTTCGTAGCGGCCAACACTGACAGGAGGGCCCTTAAAGAGCTTTCTAAAAAGACAAAAGTATTTAATTTTGGAGAAAAGATAACTAGTGGTTTTGGAACTGGAATGAATTTTGAATTGGGTAAGTCTTCGGCTCAAGAAGATAAAGAGAGGATAAAGAGTCTTTTTGAAGGTCAAGATATGTGTATTTTAGTAGCGTCGTTGGGCGGAGGAACTGGTTCGGGAGCTGTCTCAGTTTTTGCTAAGATGGCCAAAGATATGGGCCTGATTACTTATGGAATATTTACCCTTCCTTTTGAGTTTGAAGGTTCTAGAAAAATGGATATTGCCAACGAGGCATTGAAAGAAGTAAAGTCGCACTTAAATGCGATTACTGTTTTGCCTAATGAAAATATCTTCAAAATCATTGATAAAAAGACGCCACTCAAAGAAGCATTAAGTATTATTAATAAAAACTTGCAAGAAAGCCTAGAGGGTTTAATAGAGACAATATACAATCCGGGGATTATTAATGTAGACTTTGCAGACTTAAAAACAATATTGGGAGAGAGGGGTAAGCTTACTTATCTTAATACTACTCTTTTTGATGCTAACAAAAGCATTGACGATGCGGTCAAAAAGACAACCCTTAATCCATTTTATTCTTATACCATTAATGGTGCTGGATCGGTTCTTTTTAATATTACCGGAGGAGAGAATCTTGGCCTTAAAGATGTTTCTTTGATATCGGAAGGGATTCTTAATCTTACTGGAAAAAACTCTAAAGTGATATTTGGAATATCTAAAGATTCTAAATATAAAGACAAAGTAAGGATTATGATTTTAGCTGTTGGGTGTGAAGCTGATAATATTTTACCCGAAGTTAAGAAAGAAATTGTAAAGAAAGAGATTGTAAAGAAAGAGGTTGTAAAGAAAGAACCCGTAGTAGAGAAGAAGCCAAAGCTAGAGATTAAGAATGTTAAAAAAGAAGTAAAGAAAGTAGAAGTTGAGGTTAGAAGAAACGCTCTTGAAACTAAGAAAGAGTCTGATGAGATTGAGCGTGATATTATTAATAAAGACGAGCAGTGGGAAACTCCTGCTTTTCTTCGTCGTAAATAAATAATGAATATGATTAAAAAAGCTGTTTTACCGATAGCTGGTTTGGGAACAAGGTTTCTCCCGCTATCAAAAGAATTACCAAAAGAGTTTTGGCCTTTGGCCGACTTGCCAGTTATTCAATATATTGTTGAGGAGGCTAGGGATTCGGGGATTAAAGAAATTATCTTTGTAATTTCTCCTGAGAAAAAAATGATTGTAGATTATTTTAATGGTTCTGCTAAAGCAGAAAAGATTTTAAAGCAAAGAAACAAGAGTTCAATTCTTTTAGATATGTTGGCTCAATTTAAAGAGAGTTTTAAAGATGTTACCTTTTCTTATGTCATGCAAAGAAATCCCTTAGGAGATGGTCATGCAATTTTGCAAGCAGCTGAATTGATTGGAGATGAGCCTTTTGGGGTATTGTTTGGTGACGATGTTGTGGATTATAAAACTCCTTGTTTAAGTCAGTTAATTAATGTTTATAAAACTTGTCAGAAACCAGTAATTGCTATTAGGCGAGTATCTGAAGAGATGATATCTTCTTATGGGATATTAGAAGTAGAAAAGATTGCTAACAGATTTTATAAAATCAAAGGAATTGTAGAGAAGCCAGAATTAAAGTTTGCTCCATCTGATTTTGCAATTGTTGGGAAATATGTAGTTACACCTGTAGTGCTTGATTATTTACGCAAAGAGCCCAAGCCCAAAAAAGGAAAAGAAATAATTTTAGCCAATATATTTGAGAAGATGATTGAAGATGGTCATTCTGTTTATGGCTATGAGTTTGAGGGCGAGTGGCTAGAGTGTGGGAATAAATTAAATTGGATAAAATCTCATATATATTATTCCCTAAAGCATCCAAAACTTGGCCCATCATTGAAGAAACATCTAAAAGAAATATTATGAATTACGATTTAGTGATTATTGGTGGTGGTCCTACAGGGGTTACTGCTGGGATATATGCCGCTAGGAAAAACATTAAAACATTAATTATTACCAAGGATTTTTTTGGTCAAACTGGCAAAGCGGCTACGGTAGAAAATTGGCCAGGGACACAAAGAACAACTGGAATAGAATTAATGAAGTCGTTTAGAGATCATATTAAAAGTTATGATGTTGATATTGTAGAGGGTGAGTCAGTAATGAAATTAAAGAAGATTGAAGGTGGTTTTTTTATAAAAACCAATAAAGCTAAAGAAATAGAAGCGAAATCGATAATAATATCTTCGGGTAAGAATCCTAGATCACTTAAAGTTCCCGGAGAAGATGATTTTTTGGGTAAAGGTGTAGTATACTGTGCAATTTGCGATGCTCCACTATTTGCTGGCAAAACTGTTGCTATTGTTGGTGGAGGAAACTCGGGATTTGAAACGGCTCTAGAGATGAAAAGAAGAAATTGCCCCGAAGTCTACATATTAGAAGCGTGTCCTAAATTATTAGCTGATGAAATACTTCAAAAGGAGGCCGAAGAAGCGGGGATAAAGGTGTTATTGAGAGCGAAGATAAGAGAAATAAATGGGAGCAGTTTTGTCGAGTCAATTAAATATACTGACTTAAATACCAAAGAAGATAAAAACATTAAAGTTGATGGTGTTTTTGTAGAGATTGGTTCTATTCCAGTAGTTGATTTTGTCGAAGGATTAGCCGATTGTAACGAAAAAGGAGAAATCATTATTGATCATGCAAGGTGCACTACCAAAACTCCAGGATTATTTGCCGCTGGAGATGTAACAGATATACCATACAAACAAATTATAACAGCAGCTGGCGAGGGCGCTAAAGCCGCTCTGTCGGTATACGAATATTTAAATGAGCAAAATAAAATCAATTAAAGCAAGAGAGATTCTAGATTCTCGAGGTAATCCTACAGTTGAGGTTTGCCTAGAAACTAGCGATGGATTTTTTGTTTCATCAGTTCCCTCGGGAGCATCTACTGGATCTTACGAGGCGGTAGAGCTACGCGATTTGGGCAAAAGATATCATGGCAAAGGAGTTTTAAAAGCCATTAAGAATATTAACGACATTATTTCTAAAAAGATAAATGGTAGGGATTGCTTAGATCAAAAAGAACTTGATAACTTAATGATCTCTCTAGACGGAACTAAAGATAAAAAGAAGTTGGGTAGTAACGCAATACTTGGAGTTTCGATGGCTATATGTCGCGCTGGTGCTTTTGCTAATAATATTCCTTTGTATGAGTATATTAATAGTCTTTGTTCGGCTAAAATGGCCATGCCTAAGCCGTCTTTTAATGTTATTAACGGGGGGCAACATGCAAACAATGAATTAGAGTTTCAGGAGTTTATGATAGCTCCGTTTGGAATTAATTTCGAAGGTAAACTAAGAAAAGGAGTTGAGAGCTATCACAATCTTAAGAAAATTATTGCTAAAAAGCATTCGGTTAATGTTGGCGATGAAGGTGGTTTTGCTCCTAACTTTAAAGACCCCGAAGAGGCACTTCAAATATTATCAAGACTGGGCAATTTGGATATTATAATAGATGTAGCCGCGGGCGAGTTTTTTAATGGTAAGAAATATGATGCTGGATTTAGAGTTTTTAATAGTAAGGAGTTATGCGAATATTATATTGGTATTATTAAGAAGTATCCAATAAGGGGAATAGAAGATCCTTTTGCCGAAAATGATGTTGATTCGTGGCGAATGTTAACTGAGTCAGTTGGTAATAAGACTTTGATTATTGGAGATGATTTGTTGGCGACTAACCCTAAAAGAGTTGCAATGGCCGGCAAGGATAGTTTATGCAACGCCATGATTGTTAAACTTAATCAAGTAGGGACAGTCACTGAGACACTAGATTCCGTAGAGATAGCTAGAAGTTTTAACTGGAAGATAATTGTTTCTCATCGTTCGGGAGAGACAGCCGATGACTTTATTTCTGATTTTGCTGTTGGAGTAGGATCTGATTATATTAAATCTGGAGCACCGGCTAGAGGAGAAAGGGTTTCTAAATATAATCGCTTGCTTAAAATAGAATCAGAATGGGTAAAAAAATAAAAAGAATTAGAAAGAAGCAAAAAGAGTGTACTGATCACTTGAACTTTGCAATTGATACGGTTTTTGAGTTTATCAAAGGGCTTATCATTTTAATGCTTCGGATTACATGAAAAAAACACTTTTCTTAGTATTTGATGGTTTGGGAGATGAGCCAATCCCAGAATTTAATAATCAAACTCCACTAGAGTATGCCAATACACCAAATCTTGATTTATTGGCTAAAAATGGTGTTTGCGGATTATTAAAACCAAACTTTTTAGGAGTTATGCCTACATCGGAAGAGGGGCATTATTCTCTTTTTGGTTACGATATTTTAAAATACAAAATCAAAAGAGGTTTTGTTACTGCCATATCATCTAATA
>JAQVRO010000014.1 GCA_028701035.1 Minisyncoccota bacterium | reverse complement strand
GCAGGAACTCCGGGGATATCTGACCCTGGAACATTCTTAATAAAAAGAATAATTGAAGAGCTTGGTGATAGTGTTAATATTATTCCAATTCCTGGATGTTGCGCTTTAGCTACAGCCGCATCAGTTGCTGATTTCTCGGTTGATAAATTTATTTTTCTTGGCTTCCCACCAGCTCTCAAAAAAAGAAATAAGTTTTTTGAGGAGTTAAACAGTTTTAGTTATCCAGTTATTATCTATGAGTCACCTCATAGAATTATTAAAACACTAAAAGATATTTCTAAAGTTAAACCATCTTGTAGTATTATTGTCTGTCGAGAACTAACCAAGCAATTTGAAACAATTTACCGAGGTAATATTAATGAAGTAATACCAAAGATAGAAGAAAAAGGAGAGTTTGTTATTATAATCAAATGAAAAAGACATATCTAACAACTAGTATTGCTTACACTAATGCCCCACCACATATTGGGTATGCTTTAGAATTAGTCCAAGCAGACTCTTATGCTAGATTTAAAAGATCTATTGGAGAGGATGTTTGGTTTTTAACTGGCACCGATGAGCATGGATTAAAGATAAATCAAAAGGCCAAAGAGTTAGGCATAGACACAATTGATTTTTGCAACAATATGTCCGCAATGTTTTTAAAATTAATTAAAGAATTAAATATATCTAATAATGATTTTATCAGAACAACGGATCAGGAGAAGCATTGGCCCAGTGTTATTAAATTATGGAACGATTTAGTAGAAAATGGAGATATATATGAAAAAGAATACGAAGGACAGTATTGTGTCGGTTGCGAGGCTTTTGTAGCCCCCAGAGATATCGTTGATGGAATGTGCGCTATTCATAAAAAAGCACCCGAGAAAGTAAAAGAAAATAATTATTTCTTTCGTCTTTCTAAATACTCTAACCAGATACTAGAATGCCTAGAAAAAGACATAATCAAAGTTACTCCTCAATCACGGAAAAACGAAATGATATCATTTATTAAGTCTGGATTAGAAGATGTTAGTTTTTCTAGACCTAAAGACAAAGTAGGGTGGGGCATACCTGTTCCGGGAGACGATAATCAACTCATATATGTTTGGGCCGATGCTCTTACCAACTATATTTCTGCAATTAGTGATAATTTGAATGATTATTGGCCAGCCGATGTTCATTTTGTTGGTAAAGACATATCTAAGTTTCATATTTTAATTTGGCCTGCTATGCTAATGTCGCTTGGCTTAAGCTTGCCTAAAAACATATTTATTCATGGCTTTATAACTGTTGATGGTCAGAAGATGTCTAAGAGTTTAGGAAATGTGATTGATCCATTTGAATTAATTGAAAAATACGGAGCCGATGCTTTTCGCTATTATTTCTTAAGAGAAATTACTCCGACTGAAGATGGTGATTTTAGTTATCTCAAATTTCAAGAAAGATACAATGCCGACCTTGTAGGTGGATTGGGTAATTTGGTTGCTCGAGTAAACGCAATGGCTAAAAAAGTTAGCATTGAGGGGCTTGTTATCGAGAAAGAAATTACAGATCTTGTTAATAATATAAGAAGTCAGAGAGATGAGGCGATGGAGAGTTTTAAGTTTAGCGTTGCCTTAGCTAGTATATGGGAGTTAATCTCTTTTGCCGATAAATATATTGAGGAGAATAAGCCTTGGGAGAAAGATGCTAAAAACAAAGAACAAGTAATATGTAACTTAACTCATTTAATAAAAAGTATTGGAGAATTAATAGCTCCTTTTATGCCAAAGACTTCAAGTAATATTTTAAATAATGTTAGTGGTCATCTTTTTGAAAGATATGTTGATTGACACTCATGCTCATTTAAACTTTTCTGAATTTGATTCTGATAGAGATCAGATTATTAAAAATTGTTTAGACAATAATATTTGGATGATTAATGTTGGTACAAGTTTTGAGAGTAGTAAAAAATCAATAGAAATTGCGGAGAAGTATAGTGAGGGAGTATATGCTACTGTTGGAGTTCATCCGATGAATGAATCTGAGGATATTTATAGTTTAATGCAATCGGATAAGATAGTCGCTGTTGGTGAAGCTGGACTAGATTACTACAAAAGACCAAAGAATAAAGCCAAAAGAAAAGAGTTTGAAGATAAACAAAAGGAGGCTTTTCTAATACAAGCAAATATTGCCAAAGAGTTTGATTTACCCATGATTATTCATTGTCGCTATGCTCACAAAGATATGATACCTCTTCTTAAAGACTTAAAAGGAGTGATACATTGCTTTACTGGAGATTTAGATGATTTAGAAAAATACCTCAATTTGGGATTCTATATCGGCTTTAATGGTATTATATTTAAACTTGACCTAGATGATGTTATTTCAAAAACTCCGATAGAAAGAATATTAATTGAAACAGATTGTCCGTACTTAGGTCCAACTGACAAAAGAAACGATCCGATTGATGCCATTCGGGTAGCCAAAAGAATAGCTGAGATTAAGGGAGTGGATTATGACTTGTTAAAAGAAAAAACAAGCGAAAATGCGAAGAGGTTATTTTTGGGGGCTATACAATCTTAACGCTTTTTAGGCTTTGATAAAATAACTAAATTAAGGGTTTAGTATTTTAGGGTCATTTAATACGAAGGTTTGTTTTTTGCCTATTATATTGGTATAATAACATCATGAATAAGGATATCATAATTTATCAAGGAAAAAATGGTAAAATAGATTTTAGGGGTGATGCTCAAAGGGAAACGCTTTGGGCATCACAGGCCCAGATTGCGGATCTTTTTGGCGTAGAAAGATCGGTCGTTACTAAGCATATTAAAAATATCTTTGCTGATAAAGAGTTAGACAGTGAGATGGTTAGTGCAAAATTTGCACATACCACTATTCATGGGGCTATCAAGGGTAAAACTCAAACCAAAGATGTTGTATTTTATAATTTAGATATTGTATTAGCGGTAGGCTATAGAGTAAATTCTTCTATGGCAATTAGGTTTCGCCAATGGGCAACCAAAACTTTAAGTCAGCACATCATTAAAGGATATACAATCAATAAGAAGCAGTTGATTAAAAAGAAAGAAGTAGCTGAGCTTTTTGCTTAAGAAAGAGAAAAAGATAATGTAATTGGTCTAATTTTGCAATTATTAAAAAAGTAAACCTATACCCTTCTGGTGTTGGTAGATGTATAGTTAGTGATATATTTAGATATTCTTGTCTTTGCGCGGAGGGATTGACAAAAGTTTATTTTAAGTTAAACTTAAGACAAACATAATAAATTTAAAAATATGGAAAAATTAGTTGGATTAAAGGAATTACGTCAAAATATGAAAAAGTATATTGATTGTGTGAATAAAGGTGAAAGCTTGATTGTTATACGAAAATCAACCCCTTTGTTTAAAATATCTCCCATCGAAAATGAAGCAGAAGATTGGGAAGAGGTTATTGATTTCACTCAAATTAGAAAAGGAGGAGTAAATATCCAAGATATTCTTTCTCGGATATAAATTAGTATGGATAAAATATCAAAAGCTCTTAAGAAGTTAACGGAAAAAGAGAGAGATGCAGTAAGAGATATCATCATGAGTATAAAAGATGATAATATTGGTGATTTAGACATTAAAAAACTAAAAGGGCACGATAATATTTTTAGGGTTAAAAAGGAAAGATTCGTATTATCTTTCAAAAAGTTAAAAATAGTTTTTTAATATTATCCATAGAAAGAAGATCGAGTAAGACATATAATAACTTGAATTATTAATTAAATTTTGTGCGATAATTGGGAAATTGTAACTATAGCCCAAGGCAACCCCTTGGGCTTTTACCTAATTAACTTTTATGATATAATGACCCTATGAATTACGATCACAAATCTATTGAAAAAAAGTGGCAAGAAAAAGAGCATTTTAAGACCGAGGATGATTATTCTAAACCAAAGTTCTATTGTTTAGATATGTTCCCATATCCTTCTGGCGTCGGACTTCATGTGGGACATCCTAGAGGGTATATAGCTAGTGATATTTTATCTCGCTACAAGAGAATGCGAGGTTTTAATGTTTTGCACCCCATGGGTTGGGATGCTTTTGGATTACCTGCAGAAAACTATGCTATTAAAACGGGCATTCATCCTAAAATTACAACTGCGGATAATGTAGCCAAGTTTAAGGCTCAGCTAGAAAAAATTGGTTTATCTTATGACTGGTCCAGAGAAATCAACACTACCGATCCTAATTATTACAAATGGACTCAGTGGATATTTTTAAAAATGTTTGAGCATGGTTTAGCTTACGAATCGGTTCTTCCAATTAATTGGTGTCCATCTTGTAAAACTGGTTTAGCTAACGAAGAAGTAGTAAGTGGTAATTGTGAGAGATGTGGCACTGCCGTTACTAAGAAAGATGTTAGGCAGTGGGTTTTAAAGATTACCAAATATGCTGACAGGTTATTAGAAGACCTAGAAGAGCTTGATTGGCCAGAGAAAATCAAAGAAATGCAGAGAAACTGGATTGGTAAATCTCATGGAGCCGATGTATTATTTAAACTAAATAATGGCAAAGAGGTCAAAGTATTTACAACAAGACCAGATACTTTATTTGGAGCAACTTTTTTAATACTTTCTCCCGAGCATTCTTTAGTTTCGGGTGTTTTAGATGATTTAACTAATAAACAAGATGTTGTTAGCTACCTAGAAGAAACCAAAAACAAGTCTGACATTGAAAGAATGGAAGAGAAGACAGGTGTTCCGTTATCTGGACTATTTGCTATCAATCCAGTTAATGGTAAACAAATACCTGTTTGGATTGCAAACTATGTTTTATCCTCTTATGGTTATGGAGCCATAATGTCGGTTCCTGCTCATGATCAAAGAGATTATGAATTTGCGACGAAGTATAATTTGGATATTATAGAAGTAGTTTCTGGCGGAGAGTTGCCATATACTAGCGAGGGAGAGTTAATCAATTCGGGATCTTTTAATGGAATGAAATCTAGCGAAGCTAAGGATAAAATTATTCAAGAATTTGATGTAATTTCTGAATCAATTAATTACAAGCTAAGAGATTGGGTTTTTTCTCGTCAAAGATATTGGGGAGAGCCAATACCACTAATACATTGTGAAAAGTGTGGAATTATTACTGAAGAAAATCTTCCACTAGAATTGCCCGAAGTAGAAAAGTATGAACCAACTGGAACGGGCGAATCTCCTCTGGCTAGTATTGAAGATTGGGTTAATATTAAGTGTCCTAAATGTGGGGGTAGTGCTAAAAGAGAAACAAATACTATGCCTCAATGGGCTGGATCTTGTTGGTATTATTTAAGATTTATTGATCCAGACAATGATAATGCTTTAGTTGATAGCGAGAAAGAAAAATACTTTCAACCAGTAGATCTGTACATTGGAGGAGCGGAGCATGCAGTTTTACATCTTCTCTATGCTCGTTTTTGGCATAAGTTTTTATACGATATCGGAGTTGTTTCTACTAAGGAGCCGTTTTTAAAACTTAAAAACCAAGGCACTATTCTAGCTTACGATGGACAAAAGATGTCAAAATCAAAGGGCAACACTGTTTCTCCCGATGATATGATAGAAAAGTATGGAGCTGATTCGCTAAGAGTCTATGAAATGTTTCTAGCTCCATTTGAAGACGCTGTATCTTGGAGTGATAATGGTCTTGTCGGAGCTCGTAGATTTTTAGAAAAGGTTTGGAATATTAATTTGATTGAGACTAATGTAGAAGATAAATTATTACATCAAACAATCAAGAAGGTGACTGAAGACATTGAAGGGTTTAAATTTAATACGGCAATAAGCTCAATGATGATTTTAATAAACGAGTGGACTAAAACAGGGACAACAAGAGAAAACTTTAATTTATTCTTAAAGCTATTATATCCCTTTGCTCCTCACATATCTCGAGAATTAATTGAGGGCGATGATATTAGTTGGCCTCAGTTTAGTGAATCTTTAATTGAAGAAGATACCGTTACACTAGCGATACAAGTTAATGGAAAGTTTAGAGATAGCGTTTTGTTGACTAAAGGGTTAAGTCAAGAAGAGGTTGAAGGTATTGCGCTAGAAAGAGAAAAGGTGAAAAAGTGGATTAGCGGTGATATTAAAAAGGTCATATTTGTTCAAGATAAACTAATTAACATTTTAATTTAATATGTGTGGAATTGTTGGATATATCGGAGATAATAATGCCCTAGACATTGGTATCAAGGGACTAAGAAGATTAGAATATCGTGGCTACGATTCAGCTGGTTTAGCTATTCATAATGGCAATAGCGTTGACTGTATAAAGTCGGTTGGTAAAGTTGATGATTTAGCTCAGAAAATAAAAGACAAAGATTTAAAAGGTAATAGTATTATTCTTCATAGTCGTTGGGCTACCCATGGTGGAGTAGTTGAGAAAAACGCTCATCCCCATACTGATTGTAAGGGTAATATTTTTATTGTTCATAATGGTATTGTTGAAAACTATAAAGAGATAAGGGCAAAGCTTACTTCTTTGGGACACAAATTTGTTTCGGAAACAGATTCCGAGGTAATCTCTCATCTTATCGAACATTTTTACGAAGGAAACTTAGAAGAGGCTGTTATTAAAGCTTTAAAATATATTAAAGGCACTTATGGTCTAGTCGTAATGTCTAAGGACAACCCTGATAGAATTGTTGCTGCTAGAATGTTTAGTCCTTTGGTAATATCAGTTAATGAGCATGGAGGTTTTGTTGCATCTGATCCATCGGCAATAATATCACACTCCAAAAGGATGATATTTTTAGAAGATGGAGAGGTCGCTGTAATTAAAAAAGATGATTTTATAATTACCGACTTAGAGAGTAGAGTAAAAGACAAACAAGAGACTGAGCTTGATTGGGATATTGAAGAGGCGCAGAAGGGCGGCTATCCACATTTTATGATCAAAGAAATTATGGAGCAGTCTGAATCAGTTGCTAACTCTATGAGAGGTAGGTTGATTATTGAAGAGGGTATTTCTAAACTTGGAGGAATAGATAGCGTTAAAGACAAATTAAAAGAAATTAAAAAGATAAACATACTTGCTTGTGGAACATCATATTATGCTGGGTTGATAGGTGAATATCTTATGGAAGAATTAGCTGGCATTCCAACCGAAGTTGATTTTGCTTCTGAGTTTCGTTATCGAAAATTTCCCACCGTTGCCGATGAAGCCTATCTATTTATATCTCAATCAGGAGAAACAGCCGATTCTCTAGCAGCATTAAAAGAAATTAAGAAAAGAGAAGCTCTAGCTCTTGGTATTGTTAATGTTGTTGGGGCAAGTATTGCTCGAGAAACTGATGCCGGAGTTTATAACCATGCTGGACCTGAGATTGGAGTAGCCTCTACCAAGGCCTTTACATCTCAAGTAGTTGTTTTGGCTCTAATGGCTTTGTTTTTGGGTCGTCAGAGAAATCTTTCTCTCGCTGATGGAAAAAATATTGCTAACGATATAGCAAAACTTCCTATCCTTATACAAGAAACATTGAAAAACATTAAAGACATTGAATTATTGGCCAAAAAATATAGTGGGGCTTCTAATTTCTTGTTCGTTGGTCGCAAATATAGTTATCCAGTAGCTATGGAAGGAGCGTTAAAATTAAAAGAAATATCATATATTCATTCTGAAGGATATTCGTCAGGAGAGATGAAGCATGGCCCAATCGCTTTGATAGATGAGAATTTTCCTACCTTCGCAATATGTCCCAAAGATAGTGTTTATGAAAAAACATTATCTAATATTCAGGAGATAAAAGCGAGAAATGGTAAAGTTATTGCTATTACAACTATGGGCAATGAAGAGATTAAGTCGTTAGTTGATGATGTTATTTATATTCCAGAAGTAAACGAGGTATTGTCTCCAATATTATCAGTTATACCAGTCCAAGTTTTTGCTTACTATATGGCAGTTAGTTTTGGTTATAATCCTGATATGCCTAGGAATTTGGCTAAGTCAGTTACAGTTGAATAAATAAATATTAAAAAATATGCAAAAAGAATATTCTATAATAATAGGTGGTGCGGCAGGTTTAGGTTCTAAAAAAGCAGGCAATATTATTGCTCAGTTATTTTCTGGTTTAGGATACAAAATATATATCTACGAAGATTATCAGTCTTTGGTAAAGGGCGGGCACAACTTTTCCTTAGTCCGTGCATCTAGTAAGACTGTTGGAGCCATAAAAGAAAAAGTTGATTTTGTAATAGCGTTAGATGAATTGACTTCATCAATTCACTCTAAGCAATTAAAAGATAAAAACAATATTATTTATAATGCCGATAAGTTTTCTTTAAAGTATGGGGTTCCTGTTTTTGCTAATCAAATTACCAAAGAGAATGGTGGCCTAGATATAATGCAAAACACAGCTTTAGTTGGTGCTTTTGCAAAAGTAGTGGGTCTAGATTGGAACTATGCTAAAAAAGTTTTTAAAAAAGAGTTTCCGGTTTCCACCGAAACCAATATTCAAATTGCTCAAACGGCATACAAGTCTAGTAAAACATTATTAACCATTCCTAAGATTTCTAATAAAATATATCCTCTTTTGACTGGTAATCAAGCAACTGCGATGGGGGCGCTAAACGCTGGATTAGACGCTTATGTTGCTTATCCAATGACTCCGGCGACAGGGATTTTGAACTATTTAAGCTCAGTTGATAAGATAACAGTATTTCAGTCAGAAAATGAAATAGCCGCCGCTAATAGTGTAATGGGTTTTAGTTTTATAGGCAAAAGAGCAATGACTGGAACTTCTGGTGGAGGGTTTGCCTTAATGAACGAGGCGATAGCTTTATCGGCTCAATCAGAAACACCCTTGGTTATTGTAAATGGTCAAAGGATGGGACCCTCTACTGGAGTGCCAACATACAATAGCCAATCCGATTTATTGCATGTATTATCTGCTGGTCCAGGGGACTTTGAGAGGTTTGTTGTTGCTCCGGGAGATACCAACGAAGCTTTTACTTATTCTGCTCTAGCTCTAGATATTGCTTGGAAATATCAGCTTCCATCAATTATTATCTTAGATAAAGATCTCTGCGAGGGAACATACTCTTGCGATTTTGATTACAAAAAGAGTGGCATCAAGCCTTCTTTATGGCGAGGTAAGGGCGAATACTTGCGCTATTTAAAAACAAAAGATGGTATATCTCCATTAGCTTTCCCAGGGGACAAAAAAGCAGTTGTTAAGGGGACTAGTTACGAACATGATCAATTTGGAATATCGGTAGAAGATAGTAATAGAATTAAAGAAATGCAAGATAAGCGTTCTTTGAAATACAAGGAGTTTTCTAAAGAAGTCTCTAGATTAAAATGTGTTAATGTTTATGGAAACAAGAAATCAAAAACTGCTGTCATTGCTTGGGGTTCGGTAAAAGGTGTTGCGATGGAAATGGCTGAAGAATTAAACATTAAACTAATTCAACCCATAGTATTAAATCCTTTTCCTAAGGTAGCTATGTTAAAGGCACTTAAAGGTGTTGATAATTTAATTCTTTTAGAATTAAGCAATTCGGGGCAAATGGCTAAACTATTATCTTGTAATGGTATTAATGTTACCAAAAAAGTTTTGAGGTATGACGGTCGTCCTTTTACTATTGATCAATTAATTAAGATAAAATAATATGGATAAACTAACATTAAAAACGACAAACACTTGGTGTCCCGGATGTGGCAATTTCTTTGTTTTTGAAGCTCTTAAAAAAGCGATATTTAATAAAAAGAAAGAGAATATTGTTTTGGTAACTGGTATTGGCTGTCACGCTAAAATAGCCGACTATATTAATATTAATAGTTTTTATGGTCTTCATGGTCGAGCTATTCCAGTAGCTCAAGGTATTAAAGCGGGCAATCCTAATCTTTCGGTAATATGTTCTTCGGGAGATGGAGACTCTTTTAACGAAGGCATTTCTCACATTATCCACGCGGCCAAGAGGAATAATAATATTACGGTAATTATTCATGATAATCACAATTTTGCACTAACGGTAAAGCAGTTTACATCTACTAGCCCTAAGGGATTTAAAGGATCTTCTACTCCCTTTGGTAGTATTGAGGATCCAATCAATCCAATAGAGCTTATGATTGCATCTGGAGCTACTTTTGTGGCTAGGGGATATGCTCCAAAGGTAGATCACTTAGCTAATATTATTGATAAAGCAATAGAGCATAACGGTTTCTCTTTTATTCAAGTTCTTCAGCCATGTATTGCATGGTTTAATACTTACGCCGACTATAATAAAAGGGTATATGAGTATAATGGGCCCACTAGTGATAAACGCAATGCACTAGATATTGCTACTAAAGACGAATTGCCAATAGGTATATTTTATAAAAAAAACAAGCCTTCTTTTGAAGACTTGCTTTTAAAGAAAAATGTTAAATAAGAAGAAGTATGTTTGCTTTGGTGGAGGTAATGCAATGCCTAAGGCGGTTTTATCCGAATTAAAGAATTATCCTGTGGAAATATCTGTTGTGTGTGCTATGCTTGATTCTGGCGGTTCGGCCGGACGCCTTCGTCGTGATTATGGTATTAGTTCTCCGGGGGATATTAGAAGATCTTTTATAGAATTATCAAACACTACGCCAGAGATAAAAAAACTTCTTGAATTTAGATTTACTGGAGGAGAGCTAGATGGACACAATCTATTTAATATATTATTAGCTGGATTAGAATTAAGCTCCAAAAATTATTCTAAAGTACTTACGGAGATGCATAAATTACTAGACATCCCTTTTGAAATTTTGCCAGCTACTACCGACAAATCTAATCTTTGCGCTATTTTAGAAAACGGAGAAGTTATTACAGGAGAGACAAACATCGATGTTCCAGTTCATGATCCAAATTTAAAAATTGAAAGGGTTTTTTTGAATCCACCAGCCAAGGCTTATAGTAAAACGATTAGTGCAATTAAAAACGCCGATGTTATTTTAATTGGCCCCGGAGACTTGTATTCTTCTTTGGCTCAGATATTCTTAGTCAAAGGAATATCTACAGCAATCAAAAAGAGCAAGGCTAAAAAAATATATATTTGTAATTTAGATAATAAACTTGGCGAGACCAACGATTATTTTGTAGAAGATTTTGCTAAAAGAATAGAAGAGCTTATTGATTGCAGTTTAGACTATGTTATATATGACAAAAAAGGCAGTGTTAAGATTAATACTGATAGTTCAAAATTTATTGGAGCCGATGTTTCAAATAAAAAGGTTCATAATTCCAAAAAGTTAATTAAAACTATTTTAAAAATATGACACAAGCCATTATTTTAGCAGCTGGTAAGGGAGTAAGGATGCAACCGCTTACATCCACTCGCCCTAAACCATTATTGAGGGTTTTAAATAATACAATATTAGAGCACAATTTAGGTCAACTAGATGGTGTTGTCGACGAGGTTATTATCATTATTGGTTATAAGGGTGATATGATTAAGTCTTTGATTGGCGATAAGTATGGCAGTATGAGTGTTCGCTATGTTGAACAAAAAGATCAACTCGGAACGGGTGATGCAGCAAAACAAGCCCTACCATTCTTAAAAGATAAATTTATTTTATTAAATGGTGACGATCTTTATTTTAAAGAAGACATTAAAAATTGTTTGAGTTTATGTCCTTCTATTTTATTAGGTCGTGTTAAAGATCCATCTTTTTTTGGTGTAGTTAACTGTTATGATAATTTTGTTCGTGGTATTGTTGAGAAACCTGAAGAGTGCGCTTCAAACTCTTTAGTTAATACGGGACTTTATTGTCTAGATAAATCAATTTTTGATTTCGAAATTAAAGAGTCAACAAGAGGAGAGTTAGAGTTTACTGATTATATTAAGTCTTTTATTAAAAACGAAAGATTGCATTTCTACTCTACAGAAAAATGGTTTCCGGTTTCTCATCCATGGAATTTACTAGAAGCCAACGAGTCAATGCTAAAAAATATGCGAGTAGGAATTATGGGGAGTATCAAGGGTAATGTGGATAGCGGTTGTTTTATAATCGGCAATGTTATTATTGAACCAGGGGCAGTTATTAAAAACGGCACCCGTATTGAGGGGCCAGTATATATTTGCAAAGATGCTACTATTGGTCCAAACGCTTTCATTAGAGCTAATACGGTTATTGGTCCTAATTGCAACATTGGTTCGGGTGTAGAGATCAAGAATTCGGTTATTGGATCTAATTCTAAAATACCCCACTTAACTTATATCGGAGATTCCGTAATCGGAGATGATTGCAATATATCTGGAGGGACGATTATTGCTAATTTTCGTCTAGATAAAGATACGGTTAAAGTAGTTGTTAAGGATAAAAAAGTGGATACACAAAGACAAAAGTTTGGGGCAGTGTTAGGGGATAATGCAAATATTGGTGTTAACTGTTCAATTATGCCTGGAGTTACAATTGGCTTTAATGCTATTATTGGTCCAAATTCTACTGTCTTTAAAAATGTTTCAAATAATGTAAAATATTTTACTAAATTCAATGAAGTTATCGAAGAAAATCAATAGTATTATTGTTGGGGTTGACGGTGGAGGAACAAAAACCGAAGCCCTAGTATCCGACTTAAGTTTAAATATCTTAGGTCAAGGATTGTCGGGCCCTAGCAATCCTAGGAATGTAGACATGTTAACTGCAGTAGAAAACATATCTAGTTCAGTTAGCGCGGCACTTAAATCGGTGTCGGGTATTCCTAAATATATCGTTATTGGCTTGCCCGCTATTAAAGAAGAGTATAGCTCAGGAACAGCTAATTTTAAAAAAGAGCTTTTCAAAAGGGGCGTTTTTAAAAAAGTTTCTAGAAATAATGTGCACATTGTAAGTGATCAAGAGATTGCTTTTTGTTCCGGAACTGATGAGCGCGATGGTATTTTGGCTATTGCAGGAACAGGAGCGGTTGTTAGAGGGTGGAAATCTAAAAAAGATATTAAGGTTTCTGGTTGGGGATATTTTTCCGATGAAGGGTCTGCTTTCTGGGTTGGTATTAGGGCCTACCAAGCAATTACTAGGGCTTTTGATGGTAGGGGTAAGAAAACTGAAATTACTCGTAATGCTAAAAAAGTATTTAAGTTTAAGAATGCAATAGAATTGAATAGAATTGTATATAGCGATTTTAAAAATGTTATTCCTGCACTTTCTATTGCAGTTGATAGTTCTGCAAAGATTGGCGACAGTGTAGCGATGGAAATACTAAAAGATGGAGCAAAAGAGCTAGCACTAGGGGTTAATTTAATTACGGATAAATTTAAATTTAAAAAAGAATTCCCTGTCGTTATAGTAGGGGGAATGTTTAACTCAGTTATTTTTAAGAATACATTTCAAGCATCAGTCAAAGACAAGAATGCTAGGTTTGTTTCTCCTAGTGTTGCTCCAGCCATTGGTGCATTAAAAATCGCTAGAAGAAAATGAATTTAATAATCTTTGAAATCATTAATAGTCTTGCCTTTAGGTGGAGTTTATTAGATCAAATTCTTATTTTTGGCGCGCTATACTTGCCCTATGTATTAATAATTTCATCACTTTTTTTATTAGTTTTTGATTTTAAAA
>JAQVRO010000013.1 GCA_028701035.1 Minisyncoccota bacterium | reverse complement strand
TAATTTCATCTATTCGGTTTAAAAACTCTGGTCGGAAGCTATCTTTAAGAGAATCCATAACTTTTCTTTCTAATCCTTCTTTTTCAGAGTTCTTACCGTTGTTTGTCTCAAAACCCAAATCACCCATCTTAATAATATGGTTAGAGCCGATATTAGATGTCATGATTAAAATAGTGTTTTTAAAAGAAACCCCTCTTCCTTTGGCATCAGTAAGTTTGCCATCTTCCAAAACTTGAAGCAAGATATTGAATACTTCGGGATTGGCTTTTTCGATTTCATCGAACAATATTACACTATATGGTCTTCTTCTAATCTTCTCGGTTAATTGACCTCCCTCATCGTAACCAACATATCCCGGAGGAGAGCCAATCATCTTAGAAACAGAGTGTTTTTCCATATACTCTGACATATCTAAACGAATAAGGGCGTTTTCGTCGTTAAACAAGAACTCAGCCAAAGCTTTGGCGGTCTCTGTTTTTCCAACACCAGTAGGACCTAGGAACATAAAAGAACCTAATGGCCTTTTGCCCTCAGATATTCCAGCACGAGACCTCCTAATAGCGTTAGATATTGCCTTAATACCCTCTTCTTGGCCAACAATTCTTCTAGTCAAGATGTTTTCCATCCTTTGTAACTTCTTAGCCTCCTCTTCTAACAAACTATTGACTGGTATACCAGTCCAACGAGAAACAACCGAAGCAATATCCTCTTCGTTAACTTCTTCCTTGAGCATTGGCTTTGATTTCTGAATATTAGCTAATTTCTTCTCGGTAGACTTAAGCTCTTTTAAAAGCTCAGGAATTTGACCATATTTTATCTCGGCAACTTTTTGTAAGTCGGCTTCTTGACCAGCTCGTTCGGCCTCATGACGCAATAAATCGATATCATTCTTGATTTGTTTAATACTCCCAATAATATCTCTCTCCGATCCCCAACGAGACTCAAATGTTCGCATTTTCTCTTTAAGTTCAGCCAATTGACGATTTACCGACTTTAACTTCTTAGTTTCGCCATTATCACCTTTAATGGCTTCTTTTTCTATTTCTAGTTTTTGGATATTTCTTTTAAGCTCCTCTAATTCTAATGGATCAGATTCCATTTCCAAACGGAGCAAACTCATAGACTCATCCATTAAATCAACTGCTTTATCAGGTAAAAATCTATCAGGAATATATCTAGCTGACAGCTCAGCTGCTTTTATTAAAGCCGAATCCTTGATTTTTATACCATGATGAAGTTCATACCTTTCTTTGATACCTCTTAGTATTAAAATAGTATCTTCTATTGATGGCTCAGGAACATTAATTGGCTGAAATCTTCTCTCTAGTGCCGAGTCTTTTTCGATATACTTTTGATACTCTTTTAGTGTAGTAGCTCCAATTGTTCTTAATTCTCCCCTAGCTAAGGCCGGTTTTAATAAATTAGAAGCATCTATTGCGCCTTCGGCCCCACCAGCTCCAACAAGTGTATGCAATTCGTCAATAAAAAGAATGTACTGATCTTTAGCTCTATCTATCTCTCTTAAAAATGCTTTAACTCTATCTTCAAACTCACCTCGGTATTTAGTTCCAGCTACCAAAGAACCAATATCCAGAGATATTAAATCTTTGCCTTTTAAACTCTCGGGGACATCTCCCTTTACAATTCTTTGAGCTAAGCCCTCTACTACCGCAGTTTTACCAACTCCGGCTTCTCCAATTAAAACAGGATTGTTCTTAGTTCTTCGGCCAAGTATTTGGATCAATCGCCTAATTTCATTATCGCGACCAATTACTGGATCAAGTTTGCCTTTTTTAGCGGCCACAATTAGATTCTTAGAATATTTCTCAATTACTTGATATTTGGACTCTGGCTCGGGATCAGTAATCTTTTCTCCACCACGGATATTTACTAATTGATTTAAAACAGTATCGTAGTCAATACTAGCTAACTCCATTGTAGCTGGACCACCCTTACCAGGTCGCAGGAAAACAACACTATCTAAAACATCTTTAGCCCTACTAGAAACATCTAGTAGTGCCAAGAAAAAGTGCTCTATTGATATGAACTCATCGCCCATTTTAACCGATTCTTCTCGAGCTCGCTCTAGAACCATAGCCATATCTTGAGTTAAATACACCTGACCAAGAGCTTTGGTAGATGTCTTGGCGGGAATGCTCGATATTGATGCTTCGACTTTCTTTTTAAGATTAACTACATCTACACCAAGTTTGTCTAGCAGGGTTAAAACGATGCTATCTTTTTGATCTAAGAGAGCATTTAATAAGTGTATTGTGTCTACTTGCTGTTGACCCTTAGCCTGAGCAATATTTTGAGCAGACATCACTGCTTCTTGTGCTTTTGTTGTAAAATTTCCTCCTTGTATCATATATTTTTCTCTTTATTATTACTATTCTAATAATAGCAAAAGATTAGCAAAAGTCAAAAGCTTACGAATAAAAATTCGCAAGCCTTAATGTTGTTTTAATAATAATCAATTAAATGTTTTGCACAATTTGGAGATGATATTTTTAAAATTTATCTCCAAAAATCAACAAACATATCAATGAGATTAAATTCCTTCTCAAGATCAAAAGATTTAATCTCATCAAAATTACAAGTATCGAAAATTGCTAAACGAGTATTTTGTGACTCAAAGTAAGAAAATTTTTTACCATCTAAAAGTCTGTCAGAAAAAACAATATCTCCGGCTTGAACTGCAACATAGTTTGAATCAGGCGAAAAAGCTTCCCAGAAAAAAGAAGGTTGATTAACTACTGCTTTTAACCGATATTGAAAAGGACTCCAAGAAATTATTTCAAAAGAATAAAGAGAATTTTCTCCAGGACCTGCATAACTGACAATCAATTTGCTTTTGTCCTGAGAAATGCGTGCCTTAGACATAAGTTTATTGAAAATAATTTCTCCTTCGGCGTCTCTTAATTCAATTACCCTTTTTTGCTCCAACGTCTCCATATCAAATAAATATATTCCCGCGACTTTCATAAATAACATTTTCTTTTCATCGGGTGATAAAAGAGGGTTATTTCCTTCAGTTAAAAAAACCTCGTTACCGTTTAAATCAGAGCTATATATCTTCGAAGATTCGGGAATATTTGGTGCAGGATATTCTGATCTTGAAAATAAAACTTTGCTATTATTGTCATAAATTTGAGGATTAATTATGTGATCACTTGATTCTTTAGTAACTCGTCGAATATTTTTTCCATTTGCACTAGCAATCATAACACTGCTTCCATTTTCATCTTTTGAAACAAAAGAAATCATTGATCCATCATTTGAAAAATTAATCCCATAATAACTCTTTGAATCATCAACCAAAAAATCACTAATTGCTCCTGTATCCACATCAATACCATAAATTCCCATTTTATCACTATTTTGAGGGACTAAAGAAAGATAAATAGTGCCAGACAAATTAGATAAAGGTTCTGCTTTACAAGATTCTGTAAAATAAACTTCTTTATCAGAATCAATATCTTTAATTTTTGTTATCGCTTCTGACCAATTTTCATCACCTTCGTAATCGGTAATTGGTGGTACTATAATATCGCCCACATTTTCAGTCTCCTGAATCAATGGACTCTCTGAATCGTTTTTATTAAAAAAAGCGACAAAAATAATTGACACCACAATTAATGCAAGGATAATAAATATAACTATTTTTTTGTTTTCCATAATTTATTTATGAATTAATTTATTACTAAAGAATCATTTTTAAGATTAATTATTTTATAATTACTTTAAAAGTTCCATTTAATTGTTTTTTAAAGATTTTCAGGACAATTAGAAAAATTATACTCATAGGACACTGTTACCTCCACCTCATCATAATAAGCACAATTGGAACACCAACAAGGAACGTAAACAGTCTCATATTCTGTTTTCTCTCTTGTGCAAGGGCTAACAGATACTCCCGGAGGCAACGCATCAATAAATTTACACCACTCCATCTGAGTTTTTACAGGAACAAAGACGGGCCTAGAATTAGAATTATCAATAACACGACAAACCGCAAATCGATCTACTTCCACTAATAATTCTTGCTCGGATTTAAATGAATCTTCTGCGTCAGAATCTTCTGCGTCAACAAAATTAACCTCTGATAAAAAGTGAAAAATACCCACAAAAACAAAGATTAAACCAAAAAAACAAATTAAAGATTCTATTTTTTTAAACATAATTTCAATTAATTATTTTTTATATATAGCATTATAATATATCAAACAAATTTTACTCAAAAGAACTCTTAAGGTTATCTATCTCCTTCTGCTGCTCTTTCAATGATTCAATTAGAAAAACTGTTAACTTAGCATAATCAATTGATTTTTCTCCATTATTGTTTGAACCAACTAATTCTGGAAAAAGAACTTCTACGTCTTGTGCAATAAGCCCTATGTCTTCCACATCATTATTAATCCATTTAAATCTCACTGGCTCTAAAGATAAAACTCTCTCTAAAACATTATTATCTATTGGCTTTATTTCTTTTTTTAATCTAATATCTGATGGATAATAATAAGCAACAGCTTGTATGCTTCCATCTACTATCATATCACCCGCTATGTGTAACTTACTTTGAGGATTAGCCGTTCCAATGCTAATATTACCATCTACTATCATATCACCCGCTACATGTAACTTACTTTGAGGATTAGCTGTTCCGATGCCAACATTAGCAGTATATGGGGCTATAAACAAGCTAGTAGCCCAACGCCAAGCCTGATCCGAAGAAAAACCCGGCCCAACATACTCCTTATGCTGAACATGAAAAGGAGACACAGCCATATTTGCTTGAGCAACATGAAGCTTGGCAGATAAAGGAGGTAATTCATTTCCAATAGAAATATGGCCAATACCAACATTATTTGTTCCTTTTTCAATAAATAGGGCGGGATACATACTACCTTTTGTCATTGCTCTCTTCCAAGAAGAACCATTAAACCAATAATAGTTTTCACATCCACACTGACCATCTATACGAAGAGGATTGTTTTGAGTAGTCTTGGAATATATTGTGGCTTTAGTAGTGTCGGTAGTACCAACAAGAATATTATTTTCGGCTTGCAACAAACTAACCCCTAAAGCACCAGATTTAACTTGGCTAGCAGAACTCTCGTTAATTGGTATGGCTACATTGCCACCCGTAGGAGCTGAACTTGGAGCACTCCAGGCTAGTACCATAAAACTTACAGAGAAAATTGAGAACACTATCCCTAAAACTAAACCTACATTTTTTAATATTTTCATAATGTTTTAATTATTAAACCATTATACTATATATAATCAAAATTTGTCAAGCAAAAAGAGGGTTAAGTTTATTTCAACCCCCTTTCATGAGCAATATGTTGCCTTCTCTTAAGGCCTTCGTAATACTCATCTCTTTCTTTTCTATCCATCACTATTGCCGCTTCGGCATCAAATGTAAGTGATGGATGGAACTCGTCTTTCCGGATGTATAGCCTGGCCCACCAGAGCCTTACACCCTTATTCCACAAGACTCTCCTTAGCCTTGTGGCTCTGACTTTTATTCTTCTAATCATTAAACCACCACATAAAAGATATCATATTATTGCCAAAACGACAATACTCTGTTATTATGTATTATTATGAAGTCGGAAATTATGGGCTTCTGCCCTGATTGCAACATTCAAATCGTTGCAGAGTATATTAAATGCGATGGCGTTTATACATTTAAATGCCCGCAATGTGGACAGATTCTAGGATTATACTTCCTAGAAAAAAAGAAAAAAGCACGACAATCTGTATGATTATCGTGCTAATTACATTTAAAAACTACTTAATACTATAATTTATTGTAATTGTTGAGCGAATAGCATTTTCTCCGGTTTGAATATCTGGGGTATAAGATTCTTCCATAGCACCCATTCCAAGTGTTCTTTTCTCTGAATAAGCATCGTAGTCGTATTGAGGATAAGAATTACCTTCGTTAAAACTAACAATTTCCACTAATTGAACTCCTAATTGCTCAGACATCTCACTAGCCTTCTTTTTGGCATCGGCAATAGCTAGGTCTCTTGCTTCTTTTTCGTATTCTTCGCTATCATCTACGACAAAACTAATATTACCAACTTGATTAGACCCTGCTGTTACTGCGCCCTCTAGGATTGTGCCAACACTATCAATATCTCTTATCTTTACTTGAACGCTTTGAGTTATTTGATAACCAGCTAAAACTCTTTTGCCTGACTCTAAATAATCATATCTTGGATTAATACTAAAATTGGTTGTTTTAATATCTTTTTCTTCAACCCCATTGTTCTTTAAAAACAAGATGATATTATTTGTCTTCTCAGTATTTTCTTTCGTTGCGCTAGAAACATCTTTGGCTTCGTTAGTAACAGATAAACTAACAAGACCCATATCAGGCTTAGCATAAACTTCACCCTCACCAGAAAAGCTAACTATATTTTGAAACTCATAACCTTTACCGATATATGATCCTTCTTTTACCTTGTTAGATATTTGAACATTAACAAGTATAGTTAAAGAAACCATAAAAACTATAAAAACTATCAACAATGGATTAAAAAATTTGTTATTTGTCATATTTTTTTATTACCTAATTTAACATTAATAATTAACTGGCTACCATCTCTTAATACTTTTAATTCTACCTCGTCGTCTGGACTATATTCAACAATTACTTTTGCTAAAGAGTTTGTTGAATCTAGAACTTGACCATCAAATTCTAGTATAATGTCACCTTCTTTTAATCCAGCCTTTTCTGCTGGCGAATTGGGCTCTATTCCGGGCTCAAAATCATCTTGAATAATGAAAGCGCCATAATCAACATCCAGATCACTACTTTCGTCGACCATAATATATCTTACTCCCAAAAAAGGATAAACTAACTCTCCATGTAATTCCATACTTTCTATCATTTTTTGAGCTTTTTGGATTGGAATACTAAAGCCAATATTTTGAGCATCTATAGCCATGGCAGTATTAATTCCAATAACCTCTCCCCTTAAGTTAAGCAAGGGCCCACCTGAATTACCACTATTGATCGCCGCATCGGTCTGAATAACATCCTCTAAAAGTTGACTTGTTCGGCCATCGGTTGCAGAAATTGATCGCCCTAAGCCCGAAATAACTCCAACTGAGACGGTATTACGAAACTCACCCAAAGAATTACCGATAGCAACAGCTGTCTGCCCGATCTTTAGGTTGTCCGAATATCCTAACTTAACAGTTGGGAAGTTGCTACCGTCTTTAATTTGCAACATTGCTAAATCCTGAAAACTGTCTCGTGCTAGAACCTCAACTTCATAGCTAGTACCATCGTTAGTGAATATGGTATATTCGGCGTCTGTATCAGAAACAACATGACGATTAGTTAAAACCAAACCATCACTAGAAATAATGAAGCCCGTTCCACCACCGACTTCTACTCTCTCGGTTCCTCTTTCTTCGTAGAAATAATCAAAAAATGGGTCGTAATAAAAATTGAAAGGATCCCTACTTCTTCTTTGAACAATGGGAACATCTTTAACTGCCACAATACTAACTACTGCTGGAGAAACACTTTCTACTACTGACACCACCGCTTCTTCTTGAGAAACACTAACAGGAATATATGATTGGCCTGATTCATAAACAATAGGACTGCTATTGATCCAATAACCAATCAGAACTCCTACTAACAAAAAGAGCACTAAAACTAAACCTATAATAATTCGATTAATATTTTTATCCATATGGTTAATAATAGTTAATTTGAAAAAAAATGTCAAATTAAAAAGACTGATGCCTAAACTTAGGAGTTGGCCAAAAACCCATATATTTGCCGAGCATTAAACGAGTTTGAGCATCAAGCGCTGGCAAGGCACTAAAGAATATCATTGTAAAAGGAACTAAAACCCACTGAACTGCAAAAACTAATATCTTAGACCTATTGTACTCTAACGGCCTAGGCGGCAAAAGCAATATGCTTAAATAGGCCGAACCAATTAACCCAATCATAGAGAATGTAAGGATTTTACTCAACATTAATGGCAAGCTATAACTAGCTACAGTTTGACTAAAATCTTCTCGACCTAATAAAAAAGGAAGCCATCCAAGTAAAAATATTAGTGTTGGTGCTACTGCCCAACTTACTTTACCCTCAATCATTTCAATAAACATCGGTATCTTTTTAGACATTGGTATGTTTTTGTTTTTAATAAATCCAAAAATAAAATATGGAATATTTTCAACGCCATAAGCCCAACGCCTAGTTTGTTTGTAAATATTAGCAGCTGTTTGAATAACAGTGGGTGCTGCATTGGCATCCATTGAAACTGGATAATACATTGGTACTGTCTTGTAATCTCCATCGTACTTTAAAAAACACTGCCAAAATACCCGAGAATCTTCAGAGACAACATTAGTTTGCTTAAAATCAATATCTATCAAAGCCTGAAAGCTCATAGAATGAGAAGAAAAAGTAACAAGCTTCTCGGGCCTCTCTTGGTTAATAGTGTGCCAAAATGTAGAAGAAAATGCAAAAATCCTAGAGACTGGAGATGCCTCCCAAATATTATTAATATATAATGGAACTGGCTGAAAACTACTCCTAGTTGGATTATCTACTGTACGATAGAGATATGTTAAACAACTAAAATATTTTGGATAAACTATAGTATCAGAATCTAGAGAGGTTAGAATAATGTCTTCGTATGGGATATTAAGTTTATCAATTACCTCTTTCTTAGCTACTTTGGTCGCCCAAGCCTCGTTAGAACTTTTGCCGGCAATTTCTCCCGGAATATCTTTTGGATGAAATGTAGTTAAAAGTTTAAAAAACCTAGAATCAAATTCTTGTTTTAAATTATTGGCTTTTTGAACAGCATCCCCTCCCGCTCTTTCTTCAAAAGCTAATACCAATATTATCTTGTCTAATGGATAATCATTTTTAACAATAGATTGAATTGTATTTCTTAATATCTGCTCCGATTCATCATAAGTTGGAATAACAACTAAATGATAAATATCTACTGGCTCAAGCTCTTTTAATCTAGCTAACCAATCAGTTTTCTCTGATTTTTTCATTTTAGCATAGCCACTCCTTAAGTGAATTGAAAAATATATTGATCTAAAAAACCAATAAACAGCATAAACCACAATAACACAAGCAGCTACCAATGGATAAAAATAAGAGCAAAGAATAGAAAAAATCAAAACAGACCAAGATATTAATCCGGTTAGCATTTCTAGAAATCGATATAGTATTCTTTCGTTTTTATCTTCTAAATCGGAATATCTCGATACTTTTAAGTAATAGTTTTCGTCTTTCATCTCTAAGTTTTCCTAAAAAGCGGAACTTATGAAGATATTATAGCACAAATATTAAAAGGGGCAAATTTTATTAAATTTAACCCCTTTAGGGAGAGTATGTGAAAACACTCGCCCCATAGAAGGAAAACGCTTCTCTGATCATTCTCCCCATTCGGCCCTCCTTGCCGAGCTTTCCAACACAACGGTATTGGTTCTCGGCTTCAAATTCATCCCTAGAAATCCAAATATGTTCTAGGGCCTCTTCTGTTGGCCTAGGATCGCCAATTAATTCAATCGGCATCCAAAATGCCATATCGTTTCCGGCCACCAATGGACCACGAAACTCTCCCAGCGATTTCATCTGGCAACCGCTTTCTTCTTCAACCTCTCGGACAAGAGCTTCTAAGAAACTCTCGCCCTCTTTGACTCCGCCTCCTAAGAGGTCAATGATCTTTACTTCGGAGTCAATCCCAGCGATCTCTTTTTGCCTCTCTTGGTCTGTCCGCACATTCACTTTAATGCGAACTTCGCAATCTCTGACTATCGCAGGAACGGCAAATACTCCCACAGTAAAACATCTCTTCACTTAATCCACCTCTGTTAAGAAGATTTTACCACTATCCAAAGGTTGAGGTCACGAATATCCCACTCGATTTCGTGACAACCAAGACTACAAGTTTCTTGGCCACTTCCTTCTATTGCTTTTAATTGCTTAGAGCAACAATGAGGAAGCTCTCCCTCTTCCCATTTTTCCAAGTCCTTACCAGTACAGTTAGGTGCTTGGAACAAAAAGTACACAGACTTCATGCCGCTTCTTCATAACAACATTTGCACTCCCTGTCAATACAGCTCATTTAAACCCCACTTCCTTAGGCTTAAAGTCCCAAAACAAGAAAAACCCAACAATCACAAAAGTCCAAAAGATATTAAAACTAATACTGGACCAATCAAAACTGGAAAAATAACTTACTACCAATACAAGATACTGAGTCATTAGCCACAAGGGAATCAACAAGAAAAAAGCTAAAATCTCAGATACAAAAGAAGTAAAAACAAAAGCAATACCAGTAATCATAATTGGATAAAGCAATGGAATAATTAAAATGTTAGTAATTGGGAAAACTAACGAAACAGACCCGAAATGATACATCAAAACTGGAAATGTAAAGACATACGAGGCAAAACTCATTGCCAATATCTCTTTTAAAACAGCTGGGGCAAACCAAAATATCTTTTCAAAAAAATAACTGTATAGAATTATTCCAAGCACTGCCAAAAAAGAAAGCTGAAAGCCAATGTCGTGAGCTAAGAGTAAAGGATTAAAAAATAACATAATTGCTGCAGTAATAAATATTATTCTTAAAGAATTATTCATTCTCCCAAAGAATATCGCTAAAGATGCCACTGTTCCCATAATCCCCGCCCTTATAGCTGATGATTGCAGTCCAGTCATTAGCACAAAGAATAGAACTGCCAAAATAACAAAAAGCAGAGCTCTTCTTCTAGATATTCCAATATTATTAGCAATTATAAAGAAAATTACTGATATTACAGTAACATGAAGACCCGATACCGCTACAATATGACTCACCCCAGCAATAGCTAAGACATCTCTCCAATAATCACTGATTCCCCTTTTCTCACCCAAAAGCATAGCTGACACAATCGATGAGTTAGGTTCGGGCAAAGCACGAAAAATATAATTCTGAGCTTTATCTTTAAAAGAATATAAATAACACCGCAATAACTTTTCTCTATCAATGACTGAAACATTATTAGAAAATACCGTATAGCGAATACCGTCTTTGGCTAAATAATTAGGATAGTCAAATCCATCAAATGGCTCGGGCCTTTTGGGCATATCATCTACCATAACAACATCGCCACACTTGTAATGAGCTCTAGGCTCGGTTGTTAGCAAAACTCGCTCATGATCCACTCTAAGAACAAATTGACCTGGCTTAGGATTAGCAATAATAACCCCCGAGAATGATTCGTCTTTCAAAGTATAATCATACTCTAAGTGACTAGCATACCAAAAAGAACCAAACCAAATCGTAATTAGTAGCGCTCCTAAAAATCTCTTATCGGTAGAGATAAAGGATATTAAGATTGCTAAACCCAAAATCAAAAATACCGACCCATTAAAAGGGAATATTATTCCAAAAGCAAAGGCAATACACAAAGAAACTAACTTTTGAGATTGAGTCATCTAACAGAGCAGACTTCGAAAAGATGATGTATTTTCTCTTTAATTTGTTGCATCACCTCTTCGCTGTACGGCTTAACCGAAGTTAAGCGAGAATCGATGTTCTTCTCGGGCCGAAAAGACTGAATAAAATACTTTTTAGCTGGAGCTATTGATTTAGCTATTTGAACTATGTCTTCAACACTATGAAATGTTGGTACAACAGTAGTTCTAAATTCATAATCAATATCAGATGATTTAATTAAATTGATACTTTCTTTGATTAAATTAACATCAATACCAGAGCCAGTAATTTCTTTGTATCTTTGGTCAACAAGAACTGACTTAACATCCATAGCAATATATTGAACTAAGTTTTTATTCAATATTTCTTTTAATACTTCTGGATTAGAGCCATTAGTATCTAGCTTTACTTTAAATCCAAAAGATTTTATCTTAGCTAAAAAATCAAATATCTCAGGATGAATTGTAGGTTCTCCCCCGCAGACAACAACTCCGGCTAATAATCCTTTTCTAGATTCTAAAAAATCAAAAAAATCTCTTTGATGTATTTTTGGTTGACGAGTGATTAGGTCGGGCAAAACAATTTCAGGAGAATAGCACCAAGGACAACGAAAATTACAACCAACTAAAAACACCGTACAAGCAACATTGCCTGGATAATCAATTAAAGTAGTCTTTTGCAACCCACCAATTTCAATCATGCTACTTTCACTTTATAATTCTTTCTCTCTTTGAATTCTTGCTGTTTTCCAAGGTTAAACTGCTGAACTGGACGAATATAGCCAACAATTCTAGAATAAACTTCGCAAGGTTGCTCTATAGTACATTTAGGACAACTAAAATGCTCTCCAGCGATATACCCATGAGAAGGACAAATTGAAAATGTTGGAGTAAATGTAACATAGGGCAAATGATATTTCTCAAAAACAGTTTTAATTAACTTCTTAACCGATTCAATATCGGTTGCTTTCTCTCCAGCAAATAAATGAAGAACAGTTCCTCCAGTGTAGGCACATTGAAGTTTATCTTGATGATCTAGTGCTTCAAAAATATCATCGGTATAATTTACAGGTAAGTGAGTTGAATTAGTATAATATGGAATTTTTTTAGTCCCTGCTGTTATAATATCAGGATATTTTTCTCTATCTGATTTAGCCTGACGAAAAGATGTTCCTTCAGCCGGAGTTGCTTCTAAATTGTACAAGTTGTCAGTACTTTCTTGATATTCTATCAATCTATCTCTCATAAAGTTAAGTACTTCTAGGGCAAAAGCTTTGCCACGCTTAGTGCCAATATCTTCTCCCATAAAATTCATTATTGCTTCGTTCATCCCTAAAAGACCAATTGTAGAAAAATGATTACCGAAATAACTTCCTCTCATTGTTTTAACTGAGCTTAAGTAATATCTAGTATAGGGATACAATCCCTTTTCTATTAAGTCATCAAGGGCTTTTCTTTTAATCTCGAGGCTCTCTTTAGAAACATCCATTAAATAACCTAATCTTTCAAAAAACTCTTTTCTTGTTTTAGATGTATACCCTATCCTAGGCATATTAATGGTAACAACGCCAATAGAACCAGTTAATGGCTGAGAACCAAACAAACCACCTCCTCTTTTTATGAGTTCTTTATTAGACAATCTTAATCGGCAACACATACTTCTGAAATCTTCTGGATTCATATCAGATTGAACAAAATTTGAAAAATAATTTATTCCATATTTGGCTGTTGCTTCCCACATTGGCTCAAGACTAGGATTGTCCCAATCAAAATCTTTGGTAATTGATATCGTTGGAATTGGAAATGTAAATGGCCTCCCCTTAGAATCACCCTCCATTATTACTTCATAAAATGTCCTATTCAAGACATCCATTTCTGGTTGAAATTCTCCATATTTTTTGTCTTGTGCTTTACCACCAATTATAACTGGCTGATTTTCTAAAAACTTAGGAACCTTAACATCCAAAGACAAATTTATAAAAGGAGTGTTCCCTGTTATGAAAACCTTACCTTTTCTTTTGGCAATAACCGTTTCATTGTCTGTATTTACCGACCAAATGACTCCATTGTAATGAACCTCCTTAATCTCCCTAATATAAGTTTCTTGGTGTCTGATTATCCTTAAAATATAAAGGAGTTTTTTTCCCACGCCGGAAGATTTTCTCTGAGCTGTAGTAAAACCGTAGCCAGCATTAACTATAATTCTTTGCAAATCTTCTAATATTTTTTTATCAGAAACCGTAATCTTGGAATTCTCATGTCCATCACCTTTAATGTAGGTCTCAAGAAAAACCCGACTTTGTCTCTGGCTCATCTCAAGAAACTTATTTGGAATAACCTTAACGCTTTCTCTTCCATCAAAAAGACCTAAAATTCTATTGGAGTTTTCAGCATTAAATCTAATCTGAACCACAACATCCCCCAATGACTTTGTTCCGTTTTGCAAGCTATATTCAAGACCAAGCA
>JAQVRO010000038.1 GCA_028701035.1 Minisyncoccota bacterium | reverse complement strand
TTCCTTGAGCTGTTTCTGGTCTTAAATATGCTAAATCATTCTTATCCTCTATTGGTCCCAAATAGGTCTTTAGCATTAAATTAAAGTTTCTAGGAGCGGTCATTGTTTTCTTTCTCCCGCAACTAGGGCATTTATCAATTAACTCCACTATCTTTTTTTCTTTTTCTTCTTCGCTAGCATTATCAAAAAAGTCTTTCTCTTTGCTCCAAGCATCATCTCCAATTAAATGATCTGCTCTAAACCTATGATGGCATTCCCTGCATTCAACTAGTGGGTCAGAAAACCCATCTTTATGACCTGAGGCCTCCCAAACTTTTGGATTAATTACAATAGAACTATCAATGCCAACAATGTTTTTATTGTTATAGACAAAAAACTTCCACCAAGCCTGTTTGATATTGTTCTTCATCTCTACCCCTAAAGGTCCAAAGTCCCAAGAGTTAGACAATCCTCCATAAATCTCAGAGCCGGGGAAGATAAAACCCCGTCTCTTACATAAGCTAATTATTTTATCCATTAGTAATTGCGACATATTATTCTACAATACCCGTCTCCTCTGTAACGCTAGGATCGTCAGGTAGGGTTGTATCAATAAACCTATACTCAGTAGATATTTCAGAATTAGCCCACTCGTCTTTAGCGCTAAATTTAGCATCGGAAACAATATCTACAACCGATTCTATCTGAGATCTTTGAGGATCAAATATTATTTGGAAAAATGCTTCAACTGAACTCTTATCCGAATCAGAAGTTACCGAAGGAATATCTCCAATATCCCAAACAACCTCTCGGCTTACAGGATCAAAAGATATATTAGCATCACTAGGATTAAATTCTCCGCTAAGGCGCACTCCGGGAGCTAGAGTCGCTCTAACTTTAGCATCGGTCAAATTATTGTGTTGATTTTTAACTTCCCAATGAACAGTATAACTAGTAGAAGATCCAACTTTAGGTGGCTGTGGCCCATAATTATCAAAGGGTCCTTTTTCAAAATATCCTTTTTGAGATAATGCTACCTTACTGCTAATTTTAGTCGTTATTCTCTCTTTAACTTCACCCAAAGAAAGCTCTACTCTTACTTCGGGGTTAGAACTTTTAACATCTTCTCTTAGTTTAACCCAAAAATCTACTCGCCCCTCTTCCATAGTTGGCAAAAATCTTAACTGAGAAACACTAGTAGAATCCCACAATATCATACCTGCACTCTTCTGAAAATTACCCGAACCGGCCTGAACGTTATTAAAATCAACAATGCTTTCGTTAAGCTTAACTGTTAAGAATAAATTTTCTAAAAAGTCTTCGCCAGTATTTTTAAATAAAATTTCATAATAAAGATAATCTCCCGGACTAGCAACATAATTATTTTTTCCATTAATTTGATGGGTGATAAATATCATTGGTGCCGCTAATTGCATTCCACGAGAAGAAGACTTTAATGAAATAAATCTACCATCTTGCCAGAAACCCAATTCCGCTTTAATAATTTTAGCTTGATCGATATCACCTTTAATAGTTCCAGTCACCTCTATTCTTCCACCTTGACCCTTATTTAGAACGCCCACACTCCACTCGTTACTTTCAAAAGATGGTTTGGGTCTTGATTCTTTAAATTCAAACCCTTGAGGATAATCAACTTTTATTCTTAAATCAGATAAAGGACGATCTATTCTAGAAAAATAATTAATATCAAATGTAAATTCTTTACCCGACTCTACTCTTGTGGGCAAGTTAACTTCGAAAGTAAAGGGGACTCCCGAAATCATAATAGTGTGGGTTGTCTCAGATTTATAACTAGCAGTAAGGTTACGAGGAGTGTATTGTAATTCGGCAGTTGCTAGAGTCGTAGAGTTTTCTTCGCCATAAACGGTTCCACTAAAATTAGCTGATCTTTCTTCTCCCGGTTGAATATCTTCTAAGATTAATTCTACTTTTTGACTACTTCTAATTATTATATTATCGTCTTCGTTGTTTCTAAGCTCTTCTGATATTATTGAATTTTCAGGATACTCAAAAATCAATCTGGCATCTTCTAGACGAATATTGCCATTATTTTTGTATTTAACAATATAATCTACATCTTCACCAGCCTCAATACTTGAAGGGCCTAAAATCTCTAACTTTAAAACATCTTTAGAGTGAGTGTTTTGAGACCAATACCAAGCCGTTAAGGCAATTAAAACTGCGATAACAACTAACGAAATCTTTATTATTTTATTTCTCATAATTTTTATCTTTTATGACCCTATTGTAGCGGAAAAAACAACAAAGGTCAATTCAAATTATTCATATACTCCCCCGAAGCAACCCACAAAAACTCTTCGTCTTTATGGCTAATTTTAACCCTAGTTAAAAAATCAAAATCTTTAGTCAAAATTAATCTTAACATTTTTAACGAATCTATGCTGATATTAAAATTATTCTCTGTTTTAGAGCAATGATCACACAAGACACCCATAGCAAAGGGAACTCTTTTGTGATTAATGTTTTTGCCACACTTGGCGCAAGAGTATAATTCGGGACTATAACCTAGAGCTTCAACTAACTTCCAAAAAAAATATTGATAAGTTAAAAAATCATTATCGGAATCGTTAAGATTATTAAAAGACTGCTCAATAATTCTCCACACTTCCAAATCTTTTTCTTCCCCCCTAATCAAATCATCTAAATCTTGAGCCATCTTGCCAGCTAAAGAAATCTTTTTAATATCTTTGCTTATTTTTGGATAAGAGTTAACAACATTAATATCAGTTAGTGTTTTTAAAGATTTACCCTCAATAAACTCAACATCTATTAATAATCGTGGCTCGGCTCCAGAACGAAGCTTGGAAGATTCTTTTCTGATACTCTTACAAAACAAAACGATTTTACCAAATTCTCTGGTATACAAAGTTAACAAACGATCGTATTCTCCACGATCTTCTTTAGAAAGTATGATTGCCCTTGTTTTGTATTTTGGAAACATATTAAAGTTTTCTAAGCTCTCCGGGGGAGATATAGTTTTTCTTCTTACCATTACAATCTAACTCTCCCTTGCTGTATAATAACCATAATGGCTCTGCATGACTAATTATAAGAATATTTTGATTATTATTAAGTGTTTTAATAAAATCTGTCATTCTTTTTTTAACATCGTTTAAGCTTTCTCCCTCTAGTGGCCTAGTATTAAAATCTTTTAAAAAATCAGGGTAATCGCTATAAAATAATTGCTTGATTTTCCCCTCATAAACTCCTAGATTAACATCTCTTAACTGATCCGTAAAAAAACACTTAATATTTAGTGAGTTTGAGATAATCTCGGCAGTTTCTCTGGTTCTTTTAAAGTCAGATGCGTAAATAATATCTATTGATAACTCTTTAACGATAGGGATAACATCTTCTATCATTTTTTTGCCATTATTAGTTAGCCCGATAGACTCTATACTCTCTTTTAAAGGATAAATCAAATCTTTTTTTTCTGTTTGATATATTGTCTCACCATGCCTAAGTAGGTAAATTGCCATATCTACATTTTTTTAGGAGAGT
>JAQVRO010000037.1 GCA_028701035.1 Minisyncoccota bacterium | reverse complement strand
CAACTGATGCGGCTGTAGCTAAAGCGCAACATCCAGGAATTGGAATAATATTAACACTATCACCAAGCTCTTCAATTATTCTTTTTATTAAGAATGTTCCAGGGTCAGATATCCCCGGAGTTCCTGCGTCAGTCACTAGCGCCAAATCTTTTCCTTCTTTCAATAGAGACAATATTTTATCTATCTTATTATCCCTACTATGGCTATGATAGCTCAACATTGGAGTCTTAATTTCGTAATGATTAAATAGTTTTGCTGTCCTCCTAGTGTCTTCGCATAAGACTAAATCAACAGTTTCAAAAACCTCCATTGCTCTAAAGGTTATATCTTTTAAATTCCCAATCGGAGTTGCTACAATGTATAACATATTTACTAAGAAGCTAATAAATCCTCTTCTCTTTTTTTCTTATCAAGAAAATCTTTCAAAAACTCGAAAACAATACCCGCTAAAGGAATTGCCAAAAGAGCTCCCAAAAAGCCCCAAAGAGTTCCACCAATAGCAATTGCCAGAATGACAACTACCGGAGAAAGACCAACAAATCTCTTTGATAAAACTGGGTTTAATACTGCATTTTCTATTATCTGAGCTATACTATAAGCAATAACAATAAATAGAGCTTTAGTTAAGCTATCCATGGCAGTAATGCTAAACATAAACAATCCCGCAACCACTGGTCCAATATACGGAATAAAATTAAATAAACCACCGATTAAACCCAATGAAAAAGGATATTTTACGCTAAGTATTAGCGCCGAAACGGTTGTAATAAGACCAACAATTAAACAAGATACTACTCTAGATAAAAACCAACCACTTACTTGTTTTTGACTCTTTCTCCAAAGAGAGCAAACATATTTCTCGTATTTCTTAGGAAATACTAAAATTACTACCTTATCAACTACTCGACCCTCTAGCGAAAGAAAGAAGGCCATGGTCATTACCAGAAAAGTCGTAAATACGCCACCAAAGAAAGCAAAAGATGCACTGAATATAGCGGTTGTTAGTTGTGCAATAGAATTCTTGGCATTTTCAAAAAAACTAAGAACATCATCAAATACATATATCCCTATATCTTGAAGATATGGTGATAGCTGTTCGAAATATACCGGTAAAAGCTGAGCAAAGCTCTCTACCTCGGTAGCTAGGGCAACTAGGGTAAAATAAAATACTATTCCGATAAAAACAAATAAAGACAAATATACTAGAAAAACAGCAAAAACTTTTGGTATTTTAAAATTCTCTAAAAACTTAATTGGCGGACTAAAAAGCATTGAGATTATCAAGGCAAATACAAAAATAATTAATATATCTTTTACTTGCAAAAGAAAAGCAAAGAAAAGAACAGTAACTACTATTTTAAAAATAGTGTCCCATGATATATCCAAAACTTGTTCTTTGTTCATATTTTTAATATATTTTTAAATTCGTTTTTATTAACCGAACCAATAATTGCTAAATTTAATTTCTCTGACTTAAATATATCCTTAGATACGCTCAAAACATCATCTGCGGTAACGCTATCAATTTCTTTAAACATTTCCTCAATTGTTGGTGCTTCGTTTTTAAGTAAATAATTAATTCCATAAAAATATGCTTTGGCGTCTGTTGATTCTAGCGATATTGCTAGTTTACCTTTTATGTTTTCTTTAGCTTTATTTAATTCGTCTTGAGGAACCCTCTTAGAAGATATTCTCTTATACTCTTTTAAGATCTCCGTTACAGCGGCTACCGCTTTTTTGTTGTCTACGCCAACTTGAGTTACTAAATAGCCAGTATCCGTTGAGGAATCATAGTCAGTATTAATATAGTAAGCCAAACCCATCTCTTCCCTTATCTTGACGAACAGTCTAGAACTCATCATTTTACCAAGAATTGTAGATATAATACTAAGAGTATATCTCTGAGGGTGGAACATACTATAAGCCCTAACTCCAAGACAAATATGAGCTTGATCTGTTTTTCTTCTCTCAATCGCCATTTGAGGATCTTTTTGATTCTCAATTACCAATTCTTTTCCAATGCTCTTCTTTTTAGATATATTAGCAAAATACTTACTCACAAGATTTTCTACATCATAATTACTTATATTGCCCGAGATACAAATAACAGTATTTGAAGCAACATAACTATTTCTCATATAGCTTACTAAATCTTTTCTACCTAAAGATGTTACTGTTTCCTTGGTTCCTGCAATATCCCAACCGGCTGGTTGATCACCATACAAAAGGTTAGTCCAAATCGTATTGATGTAGCGCATTGGATGATCTTTAATCATATTAATTTCTTCTATAATCACTCCTTTTTCTTTAGTCATTTCGCGATCAGGTATTTTTGAATTTAGAAATATATCAGAAACCCAATCAAGCCCTTTCTCAAAATGTGGCGAAGCAACTTTGGCATAATAACCAGTATACTCATCTCCTGTAAAGGCGTTATAGACTCCTCCTATTTTATCTATCGTCTCGGCAACTGATTTTGGATTGGGTCTTTTTTTAGTCCCCTTAAAATACATATGCTCTAAAAAGTGAGATATTCCATTGTTCTTTTTATTCTCGTATTTCAAACCAACCCCGACTAAAGCTAAAACAGTAACAGTTTTGCCATTCTTGGTAGGAGCAATTATTAATCTGGCGCCATTAGGCAATATCTTTGTTTTAATCATATTTTAAGTATTCTTTTAAATCTTTAATTTTAATTCTTTCTTGTTTCATTGTGTCGCGGTCTCTAACAGTAACATCATCATTTTCTAAACTATCAAAATCAACAGTTATGGCAAAAGGGGTGCCTATTTCGTCTTGCCTGCGATAGCGCCTACCAATAGTTCCCGACTCGTCGTATTCGCAAGAGAGAGAACCTTTTAAATTATTATAAATTTCTAAAGATTTCTTAGTAATTTCTTCGTTATTTTTAAGTAACGGCAATATTGCAACTTTCACCGGAGCTAACCATTTTGGAAAAGCCATTACCACCCTATCATCTCCCTCGGGAGTATCTTCTTCTTTGTAACATTCTGCTAGCACCGCTAAAAGGGTCCTATCTAACCCAAAAGTTGGTTCAATGACATGTGGCCAATATTCTTCTCCAGTTACTGGATCACGATATTTTAAATTCTTTTGAGAAAATTGTTCATGATTCTTTAAATCAAAGTCGGTTCGGTAAGCCAATCCATAGAGTTCCTTCACTCCAAAAGGAAAGTGGTATTCAAAATCTATTGTTTTTTTAGAATAGTGAGCCAAGTCTTCTTTAGGAACATCAAGCTCATGAATCTTTGCTAAATCTATTCCTAAATATTCAATCCACCCAAGCATTGACTTTCTCCAACCTTCAAAAACATCTTCCCATTCACTATCTTGTTTTGGAGGCTTGATAAAATATTCTATTTCCATCTGCTCAAACTCTCTAGTTCTAAAGATATAATTACCCGGAGTAATTTCGTTTCTGAAAGCTTTGCCAACTTGTGCGATACCAAAAGGAATTGATTGTCTAGATGTGGTAGTAATATTCTTAAAATTAATAAATATTCCTTGAGCTGTTTCTGGTCTTAAATATGCTAAATCATTCTTATCCTCTATTGGTCCCAAATAGGTCTTTAGCATTAAATTAAAGTTTCTAGGAGCGGTCATTGTTTTCTTTCTCCCGCAACTAGG
>JAQVRO010000012.1 GCA_028701035.1 Minisyncoccota bacterium | reverse complement strand
CTTTTAATTACCGATATTTAGTAGATGGAGTTTTAAACATTAAAACACCAGAAATTTTATTTGAAATAAATAGTAGTAGTGAGCCCGGAGTATTTAAGCCAATAAAAGGTATAGACTTCCTCTATATTATTATGCCAATTAAGGCTTAAATTAAGGAGGTCGGATTAAGGAGCTTAGCTCCTTAACGACAATTAAGGCTTAAATTAAGGCGCCTTAACGGAAACGAAAAGAGGAGATCGACCCCTTTTTTTAGAGAAATATTAAGGAGGTTGGATTAAGGAGCTTAGCTCCTTAACGGAATCTTGTATTGGAAAGCGGGGGGGTATTTAATGCTATCGTTGCATTGGATAAGACTAAGTTGTTCAAGCCATAGAACATAGTTGACAGTTAATTAATCTTGATTTTAAGGAGCCTAGATTAAGGAGCCAGGCTCCTTAATCTATTGGATAAGACTAAAGCTTGACAAAAAACTAACAAAAGAATAAAATACAATCAATTAATAATCTAACTAACAAACATATGAAAAACATACAAAAAGGTTTCACTCTCATAGAGCTACTCATAGTAATCGGTATCATAGCCATACTAGCTGCTGCTATTATTATAGCAATAAACCCAGGGGCTCAATTTGCCCAAGCCAGGGATGCCACCAGACAAGGACATATTAACTCACTAAACAAAGCCATCCTCTCCTACATGGTATCTAACTATGGTGACCTCTCGGGACTAGGTATAACACCCACAGCCACCGAGATATGTGCACCCAACGCCCTAGACTGTACAGGCCTTGTAGACCTCTCTCTACTAGTATCTGGTGGTCACTTATCCACCATACCCACAGATCCCAGTGGAGGAGTAGACTCCAACGGATCAGGTTACTTTATCTCTCAGTTCCGCAACACTGCCAGTATATCTTCCTACGGAAGCGAAACAAGAAACATTGGACTAGGTCCTTGTCCACCAACTCTCAAGGATATTCGAGATAATCAAGTATACAAGACTGTCCAGATTGGATCACAATGTTGGATGGCGGAGAATTTGAACTACGACAATGGTTGTACAGGAGTAGCATGGAATGGGACTGATGTTGGTTGGTGTGGAGTACCTCAATCGCCCGAACCTTGTACTCTAGGTGTTGATTGTGTAGCCCAAGAAGGTTTCGGCCTCCTCTATCAATGGTCTGCAGCTATGGCTGGAGACACAACCGAAGGATCTCAAGGTATATGTCCCACTGGTTGGCACTTGCCAACCGATACTCAATGGAACACTTTAGAACAATATGTTGTTAGTGTCATCAATAGTTCAAATACCCAATATCCTTGTTCCACCTCGGAAACTGGATGGAGAAGGTGTGCTGATAACACTGGAACAGACGCAGGAGCTAACGGTGTAGGTCAAGCTCTAAAACAATTAGGTATAGGTTCGGGAGTTGGTCTTGGTACCGACTTAGTAAGTTTTACTGCTAAGCTTCCTGGTTACCGTTCTTATACTGATGGACGCTTCCGCTACTTTGGCACGGACGGTAACTGGTGGTCGTCTACTCCGTCTAGTGGCGATGCTTGGTGCCGGTACTTGCACTCGAGCTACTCCACTGTCGGCCGCGGCGCTGTCAATCAAGGCTACGGGTTTTCTGTCCGCTGTCTCCGGGACTAATACAATAGCTTCCACTATGGGTAACACACAACAGATATCTTCAGATAATCTTCGGAAAAGAACCAAAACAATGTAATACCAAAGTGGAAGCTTGAAACTTTAAACTTTAAAACATAGCAAACACACTTTGCTTTGAATAAAGTTGAAACAATGAATACGGATGTTTGAGACCCTTGAGGGCTCAAACAAAAATCTTAGCAGAGCAAAATAACCAATGAAAAAGAAAAAAGAAATACCACTATACCTTGCTTCGTACAAGCTCCTTATTTTTCTTGTTGAAGCCGAGAAGAACATTCAAAAATCAATTAAGTATTCTGTTGGTCAATCAATAAAAGAAGAAGCAGTCGAGTTAATAAAAAACATTGCTAGAGCAAATGCAGTATCGGATAATAAGGAGAGGTATAAATGGATAGAAATGGCCCAGAGTAACATTGACACAATAATCATTTTGCAAAGAATAGTATTTGAATTAAAGTCAATTTCGCTAAAGAAGTATAGTGAAGTAAGTGAGATGGTAGAAGACATTTCTCGACAATTGTCGGGATGGAAGAAAACAGTAGTTTAACACGGACCAGAGTCTCAACGGGAATCCTTTTGGGAGTGTGTCCGGTAATATAAGTCCGATGGCTCCCCTAATAATCATTAGGGAATATGGTAACGAGTGCAAGGCAATGCTGTCTTGTTTCAATTAAGCAGTCATTTGTTGGTATATGTTTGGTTGGTGAGTTGTTGCCTTGAGTAGTATTCATTTTCCGCAACTTTGGCACGAACGGTAACTGGTGGTCGTCTACTCCGTCTAGTGGCAATGCTTGGAACCGGAACTTGAACTCGAGCTACTCCACTGTCAACCGCAACGCTAACAATCAAGGCAACGGGTTTTCTGTCCGCTGTCTCCGGGACTTATCCAGGAGCTACTATTATAGTAGCTCCTGTTTTTTATGAATCCAATAATACTTTTCAACAAATTGGAGCACGATCGCTTCGAGCCAAATGAAAAAGGAGATATCCCTTTAGAGCATTTCTTTTTGGCATATTTTGATTGTAGAGAGAATAAGAAGAAGAAAGAAGAAGCAATTAATTTTGAGTTTAACTACGAAAGAGAATTAGTGAAGCTATGGCGGGATGTAAACAATGAAAGATATAATGTTTCTGCTCTAGATGTTTTTATATCCGAAAGGCCAGTTAAAAGAGAAATATTTGCAGCAAGATTTAGAGATAGAATAGTTCATCATTTAGTTGTGAATAAATTGGAGTATTTATTAGAGAAAGAGTTTATCTACGATACTCATAGTTGTAGAAAGGGTCGTGGAGTTCATTTTGCAATCAATAGGGCAAAAAGGCATATTTTACGGTGTAGTAAAAACTATACCAAAGACTGCCACATCTTAAAGTTAGACATTAAAGGATATTTTATGAGCATAGATAAAGGTATTCTATTAAATAATCTTGAGAGTCTAATTAATCAAAAGTATTTAGTTAGGGATAAAGATAAATTAATTTATCTTTGCAGGGCAATTATTAATAACAACCCTACTAAGAATTGTATTCGCAAGTCGCCAAGAGAAAAATGGATAGGGCTACCTAAATCAAAGAGCTTGTTTTGCGCAAAAAATAATTGTGGTCTGCCCATTGGCAATTATACCAATCAAGTCTTTGCTAACTTATACTTAACGCCCCTAGACCATTTCGTTAAACATAAGTTAAGAGTTAAGCACTATGTTAGATATGTTGACGATATTTTCATAGTTCATAAAGATAAAAATCAACTAAAGGCTATTATTTCCTTAATTAAAGCGTATACAGAGAATAATTTAAATCTATCAATCCATCCTAAAAAGATATATTTGCAACATTACCAGAAAGGAGCAGAGTTTTTAGGTATATATATTAAACCTTATAGGTGTTATGTTAGCAGAAGAATTAAGGGTAATTTGTGGCAAGCAACAAGAGATATTAACATTTTATTAGAGAGCGAGGAAATAGATACTAATACTATTTTATCTAAAACAAACTCGTATTTAGGATTGCTTAGTCATAGCAATACATACAAGCTAAGAAAGAAGTTTTTAAATAATCTTAGTCCTAATATGTGGAAATACTTTTCATTGAAAAAGAATTGTTGCTCTTTTTCTAACTCTTTGGTAATATAAGAGTATGCAATACAAGGTTCCTCAGTTTATAGATCACGAAGCAAAAATAGTAGGCCCTCTTACTTTTAAACAACTCTCTGTTGTAGGAGTCGGTGGCTTTATTTGCTTAGTTCTTTTTTTTAAACTAGAAGGTCAATTTTTTACTTGGATAATGTCTTCTGCCGTTGTTATGTCTATTTTTCTCTCGTTGACCTTTATTCAAGTAGAAGGTATGCCCCTAATAACGGTAATTGGGAAATCAATAGGATTTTTTACTCAACCCAAGAGATATATTTGGCATAAAAAGAATAGTGGAACTTTTGTTGTAAAACAAAAAGTAGAAGTGGAAGATTTTAATAGTATAAAAGAAAAACCAAAGACCTTTAGAAAGAGTAAGATACAAGAGCTTTGGTCAGATATTGAAATAAAATAATGGCAAACAACAATCCAACACAAAGTTTTTTAGAGGTAGACGAGATAAAGGAGGGTGTAGTAATCCTTAAGAATAAAAACATAAGAGGTGTTTTGCTTGTTTCTTCTACTAATTTTGCTCTTAAATCTAGCGAAGAACAAAATTCAATTATATATCAATTCCAAGGATTCTTAAATTCTCTAGACTTTCCTTGTCAAATTGTTTGCCAATCTAGAAGATTGAATATTACTGGTTATTTAGAGAAAATAAAAGACTTAGAAGACAAACAAACAAACCCATTATTAAAACTACAAACGGAAGATTACCGAGAGTTTATTAAGAATTTAATAGAAAGCCAAAACATACTTATTAAGAATTTTTTTGTTGTTGTTCCTTTTGCTTCTCTTCAATCAACTGGACTTACTATCCCCGGTAAAAAAGAAGAAAGTAGTGAATTATCCAAAGACGCTTTTATTCGTGCCAAGAGTCAATTATTACAAAGGATGGAGTTTGTGGCTCTAGGCCTTAGGCGTTGTGGTCTTCAGGCAGTTCCCCTTACAAGCGCTGAACTAATAGAGCTTTATTGGAGTCTTTATCATCAAAAATCAGCTGAGGTGGGATACTATCCCGAGATCCCCGATAATTTAATTAAATAAGATATGTTTGATTTTTTAGAAAATATTTTACCAAGAAAGAAGAAACCTATTGTAGACACAATGGGAGAATCGGATATTTTGAATATTAAAGATTTAATCGCTCCTTCTTTTTTAGAATTGAATCAAAACAATTTAAGAATAGAAGAACGATTATCTAAGTCTTTCTTTGTTTTCTCTTATCCCCAATATTTAAGTAGCGCTTGGATATATCCAATTATTACACTTAATGTAGCAATGGATTTATCTTTTTTTATTCAGCCCGTAGATACAGGAGAAACATTAAGAAAGCTTAGAAGAAAGGTAACTGAGGTTCAGTCAGAATTAACAGAAAGAGGCGAAAAAGGGCTCATCAGAGACCCAGCCTTAGAAATGGCCTATAGAGACCTAGAAGACCTCCGAGACCAGCTTATGTCGGCCTCTGAGAGGATGTTTCGCTTAGGGGTATATATTACAGTATATGGAAATACTGAAAAAGAACTACAAGAAATTGAGCAATTACTCCGTTCTATTTTAGAGGGTAAATTAATATACATTAAACCAGCAATATTTCAACAAAAAGAAGGGTTTATCTCAACTTCTCCTTATGGTAGAGACTTGTTGCAAATCAATACGCCAATGAACACGACGCCGTTGTCTAGCATCTTCCCTTTTATTTCTTCTGACTTAAGCTCTAACGATGGGATATTGTATGGAATTAACCAACATAACAATTCTTTAATACTTTTTGACAGATTTACTGTTGAAAACCCAAACTCAATCATATTTGGAACATCTGGATCGGGTAAATCTTATTTAGTTAAATTAGAAGCGCTAAGATACTTGATGGTTGGAACCGATGTAATTATTGTAGACCCCGAAAATGAATATCGTCCATTAGCCGAAGCTGTAGGAGGGGCTTTTCATAATATATCTTTATCTTCTGATAGTCATCTTAATCCTTTTGATGTTCCAGTCCCAGGAGAAGATGAAAACCCCGAAGATGTTTTAAGATCAAACGCGATTAATTTGGTTGGACTTTTAAGAATTATGATGGGCGGTCTTACATCTGAAGAAGATGCAATTATTGATCAAGCCATTATGGAAACATATGCTGCTAAAGACATTACTCCTGAGAGTGACCCTAATACATGGAATGATAAAGTTCCAATTATGGAAGATTTGGAGCAGGTTTTAGAAAACATGTCTGGAACAGAATCTTTAGTAAGAAGATTAAAGAAGTTTACTACAGGAAACTATGCCAAGTTTTTTAATCAAAAATCTAATGTTTCTATGAATACCAATTTAGTCATTTTTGGTATTAGAGATCTAGAAGAAGAATTACGCCCCATGGCCATGTTTATTGTTATGAGGTATATTTGGAAAACAGCAACTTCGTCTTTAAAAAAGAGAGTATTAATTGTTGATGAGGCGTGGGTAATGATGAAAAACGAAGACGGAGCATCTTTCTTGTTTGGCCTTGTTAAAAGATCTAGAAAATACTGGTTAGGGGTAACTACAATTACTCAAGATGTATCTGACTTTATGACATCTAATTATGGTCAACCAATTATTAATAACTCGGCTATTAAAATGCTCTTAAAGCAATCTCCCGCGGTCATAGACAGAGTGCAAAAAGTATTTAACTTAACAGACGAAGAGAAAATGATTCTACTAGAGGGATCTCGTGGGGAAGGGATATTCTTTGCTGGCCAAAAAAGAGTAGCAATGAAGATAGTAGCATCTCCAGCTGAGCATCAAATAATTACAACTTCTCCCGAAGAATTAATGAAAATTAAAGAGAAGAAAAAGAGAGATTTTCTAAATTGAGCTATTTGATATGTGGCAAATAGCTATAGCTAGAGCATCGGCAGCATCGTCGGGCTTAGGAATAGTATCAAGTTCAAGGAGTATTTTTACCATCTCTTGGACTTGTTTTTTTTCGGCTCGACCATAACCGACAGTAGCCATTTTTGCTTGAAGTGGGGTATATTCAAAAACAGGAATTTGATTAAGGGATGCGGTCATAAGGATTACTCCACGAGCTTGACTTACAGGGACAATAGTTTTAGCATTTTTAAAAAAGAACAGACTCTCAACAGCTAAGACATCGGGTTGATATTTTTCTATTAGCTCACATAGATCATCCTTTATTTTATTAAGTCGATCTTCAGCTTTCCATTGAGCCGATGTTTTTATCACTCCATAATCTATACAATTAAATTCTTTGTTTTGAGCATTAATTATTCCATAACCGGTTGTTGCGGTGCCCGGGTCGATACCCATAATGGTTACTCTCTTCATAGTTTTGTGTTAACAAAAACCCTTTCAATATCTTCACTAGATTCCAGCTCATCAATTAAAGACAATATTTCGTCTGTATTAGAGATATTAATATATTCTTTAGCAACCCACTCTAGAGAAACATCAAACTTATCTCTAAATTGATCTGTGTTGTCTAGAGAAATAAAAATAGCTAAATCGTCGTTTTCTCTTTTAATGTCTAGTGCCCCTGAGTCTATTGCCCACAGTTCGGTAGATTCATCATATTTGGTGTGAACAACTCCAAGCTTGTCGAAAAGCCACTTAACTGAGCCTGCTTCAGCGGGCTTGCCTCCGCGTTCATTGATGATTGATCTAAAATCAGCAATAGTCCGGTTTTTGTTATCAGTAATACCTTCGGCAATTATGGCTGTGCCTTCGGGACCATAAGCTTCTAGTGTAAACTCTTCTAAACTCACACCGTCTTTTAATTCTCCAGTTCCTCTCTTGATTGCTTTTTCGATACTATCTTTTGGCATATTTTCTTTTTTTGCCTTTTCAATCATGGTTTTTAAACCGGGGCTACCTTGTTTTGCCAAAAGGGTAATATTTCTACTTATTTTAGTAAAAGAAGTAGATCTTTTTTTAGCATTAAGATCTTTGATTTTTTTTACATTTTTTGCATGGCTGTGTCCTGACATAGTTTTAATATATTGATTTTTTTAAAATTAATACAAGAAGAGCTGAAAACAAAGATATGGCTATTTTTACTTTATCTGGCTCTTTTTTTGTTTCGACAATATTAGTTATTGTAGATGTGCTTAGTTTAATTTCTTTTTTCGTCTCTGGATAAAGATAAAAGTCTTTAGAGTTATCTTTGGTATTTTGGTGTTCGCGTCTTTTAATTAATTGATTCTTGTCAGGATTATTAAGAACGGCGTCGCCTAAAACATATTGATTCTCTCCAGAACCCCAGGCAAGAGCATCTATCGTTTCTCCGCTAGGAGACAAAATGGCGATGCTATTATTTTTAGAAATTGTTGCGGTGCTATATATTTGAGCCTTAACTTGCTCGTTAAAACCATCTCTAGAATTAGCCCATACGATATAATCTTGTGATTTGATTATCGTCCCTTTAGGTATAGCACGAATTGAGTAGTCTTTTCCAGTGGCAGACTTTTTCCTTATCTTATATCCGTCCAGTAATATATCTTGATTAGTAGGATTAAATATTTTGATATAGCAATTACTGGCTGATTCTCCTGATACTTGAACTTCGGTAATAATCAACCCATTAACAGTTATTGGTATAAAAAAAAGAGTAATTATACAAATCAACGCCTTCATAATCTTAATTGATCATATGCTTTAGTGGTAGCTATTCTTCCACGAGGAGTTCTGTCTATTAAGCCCAATTGCATTAAGTATGGCTCGTATATATCTAGGATTGTTTCTTCCTCTTCTCCAGAAGATGACGATAGGGCATGAAGTCCTACGGGACCACCATTAAACTTTTTAATAATAGTCTCTAGTATTTTCTTATCACCCGACTCTAGTCCTAAATTATCAATACCCATAAATATTAGGGCTTCTTCGGTAAACCCTTTATCTATCTTTTTAATATTCTTAACTTCGGCAAAATCCCGTATTCTTTTAAGTATACGGTTGGCTATTCTTGGTGTAAATCTTGAGCGCTTAGCAATAGATTTAATAGCTTCGGGGCTAATATCCATTTCTAGTATATCGGCAGATCTTTTAATAATCTTCTCAATTTCTGCTTCTTTATAAAAATCTAGGCGAAATGTGCCTCCAAATCTGTTTCTTAATGGTGATGACAGAGATGCTATTTTGGTAGTAGCACCAATTAATGTAAATGGGGGAATCTTTAGTTCTAGGGTTCTGGCCATTGGTCCTTTGCCAACAATTATGTCTAACTTAAAATCTTCCATAGCAGGGTAGATATATTCTTCAGAGGATCGGTTAAGTCGGTGTATTTCGTCTATAAAAAGTATATCGCCCTGAGAGAGGTTGGTAAGTATGGCAGCAATATCGCCCGGTCTTTCTATTGCAGTACCAGAAGTAACTTTTATTTTCTTGCCCATCTCGTTAGCTATCAAGTGAGCTAGAGTTGTCTTGCCTAAACCCGAATTTCCAGATAATAATATGTGCTCACAAGCAGAGTCGTTTCTTTTTTTAGCAGCCCCTACAATAATTTTAATATTTTCTTTGATGTGTTCTTGTCCAATGTAGTCACTCCACTTATTGGGCCTCAAATTAAAATCAAGAGAGTCTTTGTTTTGGGGTATTGACAAATTTTTCATAATGAGTATAATGGAAATTATTAAGGCTTTAGAGCTGGGGGTCCTTTAGGTCTTTTCTCAGTTCGGGTAATTTGGTTTCGGCTAAATTATTCCTCGGAAAAAATCTAGAAGCTTTGAGTACAATTTACCTTAGTTATTGAGGGACCCCAGCTTTGAAGCCTTTTTATTTTTCAAAAGCAACTCTATCCACTTCGGACATTGTTGTTTCGCAATTAATTACTTTAATTAATCCGTCTTGATAAAGTGTAAGCATGCCATTTTGAATGGCCTTTTCTTTTATATCTGAGGAAGATGGTGATGTAAAGATAAAGTTTTCCATATCAGAATTTACCTGTAGTGTTTCGAATATTCCCACCCTTCCCTTATACCCAGTATTGTTGCATTTTTTACAGCCTTTAATTTCTGCTACTTGAATATTTTCATCAACATTAATAGATGTATTGCTTAATCCTTTTTTAACTTTATCATACTCTTCTTTTGTTATTGGTCTTTTGATAGAGCATTCGGGACACACTTTTCTCACAAGTCTTTGAGCAATTACAACATTTAGAGCTGGGGCAATATTATTTGGTTGTTCTCCAAGAGATTGAAGTCTAGCTATAGCGCCAGCAGCATCATTGGTGTGTAGTGTTGTGAGCACTAGGTGTCCAGTAAGAGCAGCTTGCAGTGATATTTGTGCTGTTTCTAAGTCTCGGACCTCACCAACCAAAACTACATCTGGATCTTGCCTTACAATAGCTCTTAATCCGTTAGCAAAATCATATCCTTTGTCGTGATGTACTTCTGTTTGAGATATTCCTGATAAGTGATATTCTACCGGATCTTCAATTGTAATTATTTTAATCTCGGGCTTTCTTAGTTCTTTTAAAATAGCATAAAGGGTCGTCGTTTTACCTGATCCAGTGGGCCCGGTTACTATTATCATACCATTGGGCTTTTTAATCTCCTCAAAGAAAACATCTCTTACTCCGGGAGTTAAGCCAAGCTTTTCGATTTCTACGAGTTTGTTTGGGTTTAGTATTCTTAATACTAAAGACTCTCCATATTCTGATGGCAAAGAAGATACTCTGATCTCTACATATTCTTGTGATTCTAATATTGCCTCTTTGCCTCTTTCGTTTAGTCCAACTAAGGGAAAGCTAACTGAGAATCTTCCATCTTGAGATATTTGTGTAAGGTTAAGTTTTATGCCTGATAAAAGTTTAATTCGAGAAAGTATTTGCTTGTAGGTCTTTAAATCAAAAACAAAAACATCTTGAAGTATTCCATCAAGACGAACCCTAAGCTTAGCGTTTTCTTCTGTTGGTTCAATATGAATATCAGAAACCCCTAGAAAAACACTGCCACCCATGATTGTCTCTAATATTTCAGAAGTGCTCTTTTCTATAGTCTTTGATAATTCCTTATTAAAGACATCAATAGAATCAACTTTTTTTGTAATATTAAAAAAGAGGTTATCGGCTATTCTTATTTCGCCAGTTGTTTTCTTACTTGTTTCTTCCATGATATTTTGTTATCCTTATACATTCAAGTTATCTTAAAATTAATGAATAGTCAAATCAAAAGAATCAGCTCTTCAGCCAAAGAGACTAGGGAAATAGGGGAATCTTTCGCTTTAAGTGCTTCAAAAAACAAAACAGGAGCTCTTATTATTGTGTTAAATGGGGATATTGGAGCTGGCAAAACAACTTTTACTCAAGGATTTGCAAAGGGATTGGGTATTAAAGAAAAAGTAACCAGTCCAACATTTGTTTTAATGAAGCAGTTTATAATCAATAATGGTAAATTTAAGAAACTTTATCACCTAGATTGTTATAGGATAGTAAAACCCAAAGAGATTTTGCCTTTGGGTTTTGAAGAGATAATATCTAACAACGGTAATGTTGTTTTGATTGAATGGGCTGAGAATATTAAGAGATATTTGCCAAAGGATAAAACAGTAATTAGCTTTGATTTTATAGACGAGAAGACAAGAAACATTAGTAGTTAGAGATATAGTATTCAAGTAATTCTCTCCAAGTCGGCGCAGCCACTAATATTCCGGGAGCACTAATCATAGAAGTGTTGTCGTTGTTTCCTGCCCAGACTCCAATTACTATAGAGTTATTATATCCAATTGCCCAACCGTCTTTGTAGTTTTGAGTCGTTCCGGTTTTTACTGAAACTCCAGGCACATTAAGAGTTGAATTATATCCAAACATTGGAGCTCGAGCATCGTTATCTGACAATATACTGGTCATCGTTTTAGCGATATTAGAATCTAGGACCCTTTTTGGAGAAGAGTTTCTTTCTTCAATAACTTTACCACTAGAATCAATTATTTTAATAATTGAAACAGGAGAATTGGCATATCCATTAGAGGCAAATACACCATAAGACGAGGCCATTTCTAGTAGTGTTACTTCTCCACCTCCTAAAACTAAAGGTAGACCATAAAACGATGCGGGGCGAGTAAGGGTTGTTATTCCAAAATCGCTTGCAGTTTTGATACTATCTGCGACGCTTGTCATTTCGGCTAATACTTTTACTGCAGGGACATTAAGTGATTGAGCAAGAGCACTCCTTAGGGTTAATGGGCCTCGGTACATTCCGTCGTAGTTTTTTGGAGAGTAACCATTATAGTTAATTGGTTCATCAACCACAATTGTTTCGTCGGTGTAACCCTTCTTGAATGCATCGGCATATACAAAAGGTTTAAACGCAGATCCAGGCTGTCTTAATCTTTTAGCTACATTGGGATATGGTTCAAAGCGACAATCTTTGCCCGGAGTGCATCCTTCGGGGAATGGATCTTTAAAGTAATCTACCGATCCAACCATAGCTAAAATCTCTCCATTATTTGGGTTTGTGGCTACTAGGGCTAGATTATGAGCATTATATCTAATATTGCTTTGTCCGTTTTTCCTTACAATCTCTTCTGCTTTTTGTTGTAACTCCCAATCAATAGAGGTGTAGACTTTTAGTCCGCGAGTCTTTAAATATTCTTCACCGTATTTTCCTTCTAAATATTGAACTATTTCTAGTGTAAAATGCGGTGCCCTTAATAGTTGAGCCGAATTGGAGAATATAATTTCTTTTTCTTTGTATTCTTGAGCTTCTAAATCAGATAAATATCCGAGATGTGCCATTCTATCTAGGGCATAATCTTTTCTGGTCATTAACTCTTCGGTATAGTTGCCATAAGGAGACAATCTACTCGGGCTTCTAATAATGCTTGCGATAATCGCCGACTCATGAACTTCTAAATCAGATGCAGATTTATTAAAGAATGTTTGGGCTGCTGCCTCTACCCCGTATGCATTTCTGCCAAATGGAATTTGGTTTAAATAAAACTCCATTATTTCGTCTTTAGAGTATCTTCGTTCTAGTTCTAGTGTTAGTATCACTTCTCTTACTTTTCTACTAATAGTTTTGTCTCCAGTCAAAAAAGTATTTCTTATTAATTGTTGAGATATTGTTGAGCCTCCTTGAGAGCGACTCCAACCCCTAAGGTTTTCTAGAACTGATCGGGCAATACCTTTAAAGTCTAATCCAAAATGGTTATAAAAGTTTCCGTCTTCAACAGATATCACGGCATGAACGAGATGGTCGGGGATATTATCTAGAGAAACAATGTCTCTTTTTTCTTCTCCGTATACTGTGTATAGTATAACTTCCCCGGTGCGATCATATATTCTAGTTGGCTCAACAAAAGACCTTTCTGACAAGCTATCGGGTCTTGGAAAGTCTTTGGTGTAATACAAAAACAAAGATAGGCTCAATATGGTTCCTCCAAGAAACAACACTAATACTACATTAACCACATTATTCAAAATGCGTTTTGGTTTTTTGCTCAATATCTTTCGATATATTTCTTTTATTTTCATGATTTTGATTATAGCAGAAAAACTAAAATTTGGGTATCTTTTTTAAGAAAAATATGATATATTCATTTCATTAGGGCTCGTAGCTCAATTGGCAGAGCACCTGGCTGGCAGTCAGGGGGTTAGGAGTTCAAGTCTCCTCGAGTCCACCATAACGAATTAGCCGCCTCGCTCGGGGCTCACCCAAATTGCTCCCTTCGGTCGCAACTTCTCATATCCGCAAACGTTATATGAAATTTAAACCACCATAAAAGGAAATTTATCCCAAAAACTTTATAAATTTTTAATTCTTAATTTAAAATATTATGACTACTAACAACCACAAAAAACTATCCATTGTTGTTTCTGGTTCTTTTAGGAAACATTTTGAAGGTATTTCACAAGTAATAAAACAATTTGAAGATTTGGATATACAAGTCCTTTCACCAAAACCTTCGAAAGTTATAAATCCCGATCATGAGTTTGTTATTTTAGAAACTGATGATACTAATGATCCAAAAACTTTAGAACAGCGTCATCTTGATGCGATTGAAAGAGCAGATGCTCTCTATGTATATAATTTAGATGGATATATTGGAGCTTCAGCAACACTTGAATTAGGTTGGGCTATTGCATTAGGAAAACCGATTTATACAAAAGAGCAATCTGAAGATTTTACCTTGAAACTTTTTTCAGGAAAGATTGCTACCCCAAATGAAATTCAAAAAGAATTATCAGAAAATCAACATAATTTAATAGAAACAATAAATAATCGTTCGTCAGTAAAAAATTTACAACATTACATTCATGATGTTATTGTTCAGCGTGGATTTGATGATGAAGCACCTGCTGATATTATGCTTTTAATGGTAGAAGAAGTTGGAGAACTTGCAAAAGCATTGAGAAAATATGTTGGATTGAAAATAGATCAAAATAAAAAAGACAAATATGTTCAACTTGAACACGAATTAGCTGATGTTTTTATTTATCTACTAGATTTAGCTAATGTTTGCAAGATAGATCTATTTCAAGCATTAAAAGATAAAGAACAAGAAAACAATAAGCGTTTTTGGGATAAATAACAAATAAGATGGTGGTTTAAACATCATATAACACTGGCTATGCGGTTCCGCTTCGCTTCACCCATATTGCTATCGCAACTTCTCATATCCGCAAACGTTAGACGTTCTCTAAAATTAAAAGACGGCACAAAAAATTTTGTAAAAAATTTCAGCGAGCGGGCAAAAATTGGAGGGGTTCAAGGGGAGGAAAATTTTTGCCCGCGAGCCGATAGCAAAATTGCGAAGCAATTTTGCGTCAATCAATCAGCGTCGGGATTTTGCTCAAAGAAAGTTCGGATTTCGTCCAGCAAACACCACAAATCATTGACCAATTCCCCTAATTTGTATATAATTAGGGGAGTTAATTCCCCTAATTTCGTATAAACATGGCTAATTTAATAAAA
>JAQVRO010000036.1 GCA_028701035.1 Minisyncoccota bacterium | reverse complement strand
TTAAAGATACTTGATCCAACCCTCTCATTTATCTCTTGAGATGTAAAAGGAGTATTCTTCTCTGATCTCTTAGCGGTAACGCGAAATGTTTTAAATTCTTCTTTTTCGATAATTGATATTAACTCCTTAGATATATCTTCAATGGTTGGCTTAACTCTTGCACAAAAAAGAAAGTTAGATATTCCAAAAACCTTTTTCAACGAAGACTCTATCTCATCTGCATTCTTAACTCCCTTGTCGTTAAGGGTAATCAATATCCTACCAGATATTTTATTAATCCCAGAAACAAAATCTGGATCAATCGCCCCCTTAATATTATCTATTAGCTTCTTTTCGAAAAAAGAGCGATTCCCTCCCTTGAGAGCTATTTCGGAATAATGGCAAATAACAAAATTCATATTATTAAGCCGACTTCGTTTTGCAATTGAACAATCTTATCTTTTGGTAAGTCAATTTTGCTATAATCCAAACCGACTAACTCCCTAGCAAGCATAATCCCTTCTTTGAATAGAGCATTTTTGGCTTGTTTGTTCAAAGAAGGTAAGATTGTAATCGGATAAAGGCCCTTACCTTCTATTAGGTTTTCTAAATTTTCTTTCTGAGGGTATTGCCAACAAATGATTTTAATCCCTCGACACTCAGCAAACTGAATAGCATCAGCGCTACATCTGGTATTAGTAACTAGCATTGCTTGGTGAATTTTGTCCAAGCTGGTTTCTTTTTTCTCCCAAGCCTCTTTAACATCTAAGAATCTAGCGTAAGTATATAGCGCTACCTTTAAATCTGACTTTGCGCCAAAAGTATTATGAAACTTGCACTCAACCATATAGTGCTTGCTATCTTTAATGGCAATAATATCTATCTCTTGATTGGCGCAATGACCTTTAACGATTTTGCTAACCTCTGTATTATAACCATATTCTTTGAGAAGTTTAGAAAAAAATATTTCAAAAGGATATCCAGTTGGCCCTAAATCAATCATTGCTCTTTTAAGATTATACCTAGCACTATAATGCAATCCCTTATCTTGAAGCATTGACAAAATCATCTTCAAAATCTGACCAGATGTAATTCCCGGCCTAATCCTTCTTTTAACTCTTAAGATGGTATAATCTATATCAGATTCGTCGAGATTAATTTTCCTTAAAGAATCTCTTATCTTTTCTTCGTTAAAGGGCTCTCTTTGGCCCGATGCTTTTACTATATTCATTGTTGTTATTATAGCATAATACCACCTCCAAGCAAACGATTACCAGAATAAAAGACAGCTGATTGACCCGGAGTTACTGCCTTCTGGGGCTTATTAAATACTACTCTATTTCCTAAAACCTTAGCTTTTGATGGTTTCTGACCAAACCTTACTTGAACATCGACCGCCTCTCTTTTTTCCCCAATCCAATTAATATTTTTTAACTTTACCTCTTTTCTATACAAATCTTTCTCATTTTTACTCACAATTAATATGTTTTTCTTAATATTTTTAGCAACAACAAAATATGGCCCACCGGGCAAATTAAGGCCTTTTCTTTGACCAATAGTGTAGTTGAAAAAGCCATTATGCTTGCCAAGCAATTCGCCACTAATATCTTTAATATCTCCATTCTTCTTTTTAATATGCTTAGATAAAAAACTACTCATTGACTTCTCGGTAAAACAAACATCCATTGATTCTTTGTTAGGAGAAATAGAAATTCTTTTAGCAATGACTTTAACTCCTTCTTTTGATAAATCAGAAAGTGGAAAAATAATTTTGTTAATCTGAGATTGCTTCAATTGCCAAAGAAAATATGTTTGATCTTTCTCACTCTTGTTTCTCTCAATAATCCCGCCTCTAGATTTAGCATAATGCCCCGTAGCAACAAAATCAAAACCAAGCTCTTTCGCTTTTTTTAAAAAAAGACCAAGCTTTATCTTTTTATTGCAAACAACACAAGGATTAGGAGTTACCCCTCTTTTAATATCTTTTAAAAAATAATCTACCACCTCTTTTCTAAATTCTTTTTTAAAGTTAAAAGTATAAAAAGGGATGTTTAATTTTTTGGCTACTCTCTGCGCATTGTCTTTTTTAACCGAAGGCCACAACTCCATAAAAGCACCAGATACAAGAAAGCCCTGTCGCAAAAGAAGATGAGCTGATACCGAACTGTCTACTCCACCAGACATAGCTACTAAAACTTTTGTTTTAATCATATACTCTGTATATATTTTAACGATTATTGTCAAATAATCGTGAATTATGCTAATTATTTCTCGTTTTTAACGATTTTGTGCCTTTTTTCTAAAAAATCAGGGATCTCTCTTTGATTCTTTTTTAGATAATCATAAATACTTTCTGATAAAGCATCTATTGCTAAAACCGAACAATGAATCTTAGCTTTAGGTAAACCCTCTAGGGAATCAAGAATATTACTCTTATCCATTTTAAGAGCCTCGACTATCGTCTTGCCTTTTACCATCTCGGTTATTATACTACTACTACTAATAGCGGCTACACATCCAAATGTCTCGTACTTAACATCTTCTATAACATCGTCTTTTACTTTAATGTAAAGATGCATAACATCGCCACAAATAACATTGCCAACCCTGCCTACACCGTCTGGGTTCTCGATCTTACCCATATTCTTAGGATGACTAAAATGATCCATTACTTTTTTGCTATACATATTATTTTTTAAACGGAGAGATCTCTCTCAATTGATTAATATTTTTATTCAAAGATTCAAGGAAATAATTGATTTCTTCTTTGGTAGTCCATCTTCCCATAGAAACCCTCAAAGACCCATGAGCTTCTTCTGGCCTCATTCCTGTAGCTAATAGCACATGGCTAGCTCTAAGCTTACTAGAAGAACATGCTGACCCAGTAGACACTGCAATACCATCCATATCTAGGCGAATTGTAATAGCCTCGCCCTCAACTCCAGAAAAAGAAAAGTTAATTATTCCCGGAATCCCTGACTGAGGACTATTGAGTCGAGATCCCGGAATTAATAAAACACTATCAATTAAGTATTCTCTTAATTCTACCAACTTTTCTTTTTCTTCTTGATTAAATAACTCACAGGCCTTAGCAAATCCAACTGCTAGAGCAACATTAGATGTTGAAGATCTTAGGCCCATTTCTTGTCCTCCACCACTTAATAATGGATCTATCTTAACCCCTCTTTTAATAAAAAGAATACCAATACCTTTAGGTCCATATATTTTATGACCACTAGCAGTGAGCATATCTAAGTTTAAATCGTTAACATTAATTGGAATTTTACCTAAGCTTTGAGAGCAATCGCTATGAAAATATATATTATTCTCTTTAGCTATTTTGCCAATTTCAGCTATTGGTTGAATCGAACCCAATTCATTGTTTACATGCATTATTGAAATGAGTATTGTTTTTTTGTTAATTGATTTTAAAACATCATTAGCATTAACAACGCCGTGCCTATCTACTGGAACACGAGTTATTTCAAACCCCTTACTCTCTAGCCAATTAGCGCTCTCCATAATGCAGGCATGCTCAATAGAAGATATGATTATGTGGTTGCATCTATCTCTGTTAGCAAAAGCAATTCCTTTCAATACAAAATTATTACTCTCGGTAGCTGAGCTAGTAAAAACAATTTCTTCTGGTTTAGCGCCAATAAAATCAGCAACAACGCCCCTGCTCTTGTCTAGTGCCATCCGTGCTTCTTGGCCAAAGCTATGAAGCGACATCGTATTTCCAAAATTATCACAAAAATATGGAGTCATCTCACTGAAAACCCTAGGGTCAACTGGCGTTGTCGCAGCATAATCAAGATATATTTTCTTCATTTTATTAAACTAATTAAAGTAATTGAATTTATTGTTTTCTCTAACGACTTTTGAATTTTTAACCAAGCGTTAATAGACTTGCAATGTTTC
>JAQVRO010000035.1 GCA_028701035.1 Minisyncoccota bacterium | reverse complement strand
AAAGTTCTAGAAAATGGATTATGCATTGCTTCCCATCTCTTGTCTTTCTCTGACCATTCAAACATTGGAAAGTCTACTACCCATAAAAAAGCTAATTCGTCTTTATCTTTTCTAATATCTGGTTTATCTGTTTGATATTTATCCATTGCTTCCCTGTAAGTCATTATTGGAAATGGTTTTTGCATAATTTTCTTATCTGGAAATACTTTTGTAATCATTTCAATAACCATTTTTTCGGTTGCTTCCATTATTTCTTCTTGGTCCATAAAAGCCATCTCCATATCTAATTGAGTAAACTCGGGTTGACGGTTAGCACGAGAGTCTTCGTCTCTAAAGCATCTTGCTATTTGAAAGTATTTTTCAAAACCCGAAACCATAAGTAGTTGTTTGTATTGTTGAGGGCTTTGAGGTAATGCATAAAATTCACCCAACGAGTTTCTATATGGAACAAGAAAATCCCTTGCTCCTTCGGGAGTAGATTTAGTTAGTATTGGAGTTTCTATTTCGGTAAAGCTTTCTTCTTTGAGATAATTTCTAAAGAATTGAAGCGCTTCAAATCTTTTTCTGATATTTCTTTGCAACCTCTCTCTTCTAAGGTCAACATATCTATGCTTGAGTCTTAATTCTTCGTTAATGTCTTGGCCAGGAGAATCAATTTCAAAAGGTATTGTTTTGGCTTCTGATAATACTTCTATACTTTCAGCTTTTATTTCAACAGTGCCTGTCTCAATGTCGGGGTTAATCATATTCTGAGGTCTTTCATTAACTATACCCTCAATAGCAACAACCCATTCTGGGCGTATGTCTTTTACGGTATCGGTCTTAAAAACAACCTGAATAATACCCGATTGGTCTCTCAGGTCTATAAATACTATTTTTCCATGGGATCTAATATTGTGAACCCATCCTTTAATTAAGACTCTCTCCCCTATCTTTTCTAAAGTTTCCTTTATTATTGTTCTTTTCATAATATTTGATTATACTCAATTTTATATTTTTTTAAAGGGGCAAAACAAAAACGGAGAAAGGTCTCCGGTTTTGTTTTTTAGTCTTTTAGAAGATTATTTCTATTTCCAATTTTTATCACATCTAATTAAGGTAATTGATGGCTTAGGTAATGATAAGCTCCCTCGAGTGGCCCTTTAATAAAGTAATTTTTATAATTATTCTTTGTTAGTTTAACCCAATTATAGCTTTCGTGCTCGCTAGAAATTGTTATCTCTCCGCTTTTCATTGTTGCTTCAAAGAATATCCAAAATATATATTTTTTCCCTTTAGTGGTTTTTGAAATATATTCATGTCTACTTATCGCAACCGGCACCTCTTTTATCTCTAGATTGATTTTATTTCCAAGCTCTTCGTGTAATTCCCTTTTTATTGTTTTGGAAAATGAAGCAAGTTTTTCGCTTTCTTTAATTCTTCCACCAGGAAAATCATAAAAGCCCGCCATTGAACTATTCTTGGGCATCTTTAAAATTAAAATTTTCCCTGTTTTGTTTTTAATTATAAACTTTAACGAAACTTCAAAAAGGGCATTCTTTGATGACATACGTTTTTTATTCTTTCATTAAAGATTATTAAAAGAAATGAATATGCCTTTATTATCTCCTAGAGTAATCCAAAACCCCAATGCATTAGCTCTTCTCTTCCGTTTTCCTTTGCCCACTTACAATACAGAGTATCTATGTTTTCTGTAATGTTATTTTCTAAGTCTAGGCCTAGCTCTTTTGCGACCTTTTCAATATTATCACCCTCTATTTCTAGAAACACTCCAAAAATATATATATCTATAGTGATTATACAATCTTTAAAATAGGTTATTCTAACTTTATCATAAGAGTTTTCTAGCTTGTAATCGCTGGGGATTCCATTTAAGTCTTTTTCAATAATCGTCTTGACGTCTCCCCTCATGGGTATGGTTTTTTGATATTCCACCTTATCAAGTGTTATTCTCTTGCGAATTTTATCTATTCCGTTTCCGTAGATTTCGTCTTTTATGTAGTTTATTTTGTCGTGAACTCCTAGTTTATTAGAAATACTAATATCTATTTTGAATTTTAATTCTCTTTCAATCATTTTTATCTAGAAGATTATCTCCCAAGTTATCGAATCTGGCTTGTCTTGTATTGATATTTTCTTTTCTTTTAATTCGGCTCTTATCTCATCTACTCTTGAATAGTCTTTGCTATTTTTAGCGTTTTCGTATTCTTCTATTTTCTGGCTAATGAAAGAATCGTCTATATCTAGTACTTTTTTCTTTAATTTATCTAGATATTGTCTTGGATCTTCGTTGAATAAATCTAGGACAGAAGATATTTCTTTAAATTCTTTTAAGAATTCATCTATTGTTAGTTGAGAATATTTATTAGATTGTATTAATTTGTTTAATTCCTTAAAAACTTCACTAATTTCAGCGATTACTTTGGGTGTGCTAAAATTATCATCCATATACTCCTTAAACTTATCTTTAAGGTGGAATAATATGGGTGGCTCGTTGCTACCTTCTTTTAGGTTGTTGATTTTGTCTAATGTGGTATAGAAGTAGGCCATTCTTTTGCGAGCGTTTAAGAATAGTTCTTTTGAGAAATCTATATCTGAGTTGTAATTATGGGTAAGAATTGCATACCTTATCTCTTCAGGAAAGTATTCTTCTAGGGCATCCTTTACAGTTAAAAAATTGCCCAAGCTTTTGCTCATCTTAACCCCATCAACCATTACTAGACCATTGTGTATCCAATATTTTGCGAATTGTTTACCCGAATAGGCCTCGCTTTGAGCTATTTCGTTCTCATGATGAGGGAATATTAGATCTAGGCCTCCACCATGGATATCAACTTGCTCCCCTAGGTGTTTATTGGCCATAACAGAACATTCTATGTGCCAACCAGGCCTACCCTTAGACCAGGGAGAGTCCCAGGATGGTTCTCCGGGCTTACTTGGTTTCCACAAAACAAAGTCATTTTGATTTTTTTTATTTGTTGATTCTTCGGTGTTTATTAAATCCTCTTTTTTTCTGTTAGATAGTTTTCCGTATTCACTAAACTTGTCGATGCTAAATATTACTTCCCCGTTTGCTATATAGGCAAATTCTTTATCAATTAAGACCTGAATGTAGTTAATAATGTCTACTATGCATTCTGATACTTTTGGCTCATAAGTAGCTCTCTTAACTTTTAGTTTTTCTAAATCGGTATAGCTTTCTTGGATATAGTGTTCGCTTATTTCCCTACTCTCTCTTTCCTGATCATTTGCTTTTTTGATTATCTTGTCATCAATATCGGTAAAATTTCTAACATATTTTACATTGTATTTAGAATATTCAAAATATCTTCTCATTAGATCATATACTACAGCTTGGCGAGCATGACCAATGTGCATTTCATCGTACGGTGTTACTCCACAAGCATACATTTTAACCATGCCATCTTCTAGTGGGATAAAATCTTCTTTTTCTCTTGTAAGTGTGTTGTATATCTTCATTGTTTTATATGTTTTTTTACTATGTCTAGTATTTCTTGTGGGGTGTAGTTAGTCTTAATTAAATATTCTTTTGCTTTTAAGTCGTAAGCCATCTTTCTTGTTTCGGCATCATCAAAGTTTGAGAATGCGATAACGGGGGTTTCTTTAAGTTCTTCTTTTTCTCTTATTCTTTCTAAGAAATATATTCCACTTTGTCTTGGAAGTAGTATATCTAATAGTATTAGATCAGGGTTTGTGCCTTCTATTTTCTCTATTGCTTCTTCGGCATCAAATGCTTGGACAACCTTAAAGCCACCCATTTCCATTTTTTCCCTATACATATCTGCTAACATCAATTCGTCTTCTACTATAAATATTGTTTTTTTCATATTTTTATTTTATTGGAATTTGGATATAAAATTTACTTCCTTTTTTTAGTCCTTTTGATTCGGCCCATATTTT